>NZ_JBFRTN010000041.1:60901-82735 GCF_041474095.1 Vibrio sp. 10N.222.54.A3 | reverse complement strand
CTCGGCGCACAACAAAAAAAGGTCGATGTTATATCGACCTTTTTCTTTACCTGTTACTTAGATGAACCAAAGGTTAGCTACGTAAGCCAATACCCTTTGTCACTAGGTAGTGTGCAATGCCATACAACAGCACGATAAACACACCTAGTACGCCAAACGACGTCACGATCCCCACATCAGACACACCCAAGAAGCCATATCTGAACGCGTTAACCATGTACACGATAGGGTTCAACTTCGATACACCTTGCCAGAATTCAGGCAATAGACTGATCGAGTAGAACACACCACCAAGGTACGTCAGCGGCGTTAAGATAAAGGTTGGGATAATAGAGATATCATCAAACGTGCGTGCGAATACCGCGTTAATCAAGCCACCCAAAGCGAATACTACCGACGTTAAAAATACCGTCGCAATGATCACGCCCCAATGGTCAACTTGTAAGTCGACAAAGAACAACGACACGAAGGTTACTATGGTACCCACTAACAAGCCACGAACCACACCACCCATTACGAAGCCGGCGATAATCACGTAGTTAGGAACAGGCGCTACAAGCAGCTCTTCAATGTTCTTCTGGAACTTGGCACTAAAGAACGATGAAGCAACGTTGGAATATGAGTTGGTGATCACCGACATCATGATCAGACCGGGAACAATGTATTCCATGTAGCTAAAGCCGTTCATTTCACCAATACGCGCACCAATCAGGTTACCGAAGATGATGAAGTAAAGCGTCATGGTAATCGCTGGCGGCACCAGAGTCTGCACCCAGATACGAGTAAAGCGATTGATCTCTTTGGTCAACAAACTGCAGAAAGCGGTCCAATATAGGCTGTACATATTATTTACTCCCCTCACGGACGATACTCACAAATAGCTCTTCTAGACGGTTTGCTTTGTTACGCATAGAGAGGACTTTAACCTGTTGCTCGCTCAATTGAGCAAAGATGGTATTCAAACCTAGGTTCTTGTCGATTTCGATTTCTAGCGAGCCATTGACCATCACTTGGCTATTCACGCCTTCAAGCTTAGGTTCAGTCGTGCCCTCTTCCAGATCCAGAATAAAGGTCTCAGCACTCAATTTGCCCAACAGCGCTTTCATTGTTGTGTTCTCAATCAGCTCACCGCGATTGATGATACCAATGTTGCGACACAGCATTTCTGCTTCTTCTAGGTAGTGCGTGGTCAAGATAATGGTAATGCCCTGCTTCTCATTGATCTCTTTTAGGAATTCCCACATTGAACGACGTAGTTCAATATCAACGCCTGCTGTCGGTTCATCAAGGATCAACAAATGAGGTTCATGCATCAATGCACGCGCGATCATCAAACGACGCTTCATACCACCAGACAAGTTACGCGCGCGTTCGCCACGCTTTTCCCACAGATCGAGTTGAGATAGGTACTTTTTCGCTCGCTCTTTCGCTAATGCTTTTGGCACGCCGTAATAACCCGCTTGTTGCAGCACGATCTGTTCAACGGTTTCAAACGGGTTAAAGTTAAACTCTTGAGGCACAAGGCCTAAGTTCTGCTTCGCCAATTCCAGATCGGTATCAATGTCGTAGCCGAACACTTTAACCTTGCCTGACGTTTTATTTACCAGTGAAGAGATAACACCAATGGTGGTTGATTTACCCGCACCATTGGGACCAAGTAGTGCGTAAAAGTCGCCTTTTTCTACTTGTAAACTAACGCCCTTAAGAGCCTCGAAGCCCCCAGCATAAGTTTTTCTTAATTGCTCAATTTCTAATGCATACATAGAGATAGACTGCCATTTGCTATAGATAAGATGTAGACGGCCGAGCTTGAGGAAGAGAGTAATGCTTAAAACGAACTAGCTGAAAGCTAACCCAAGATTTGTTTACTCGGCCATTTTGCGAACAAGTTTATCGTTGATTGACGATGAATACAAATATCGTGTGAGAGTTTCTTTCGAAAACAAATAAGCGTCTTGGCTACGTGAAGACTAAATCAACGTTCAATAAATATAAAAATGCCGCTAAGTGATTCACTTAACGGCATTAATGATCAGTCTTGAAGTGAGCGTCTATGGCTTATTCATATTAGATTATTCATATCAGGTCATTAATATCAGCTTATTACTGAAAAATTAAACTGACTCAAATTGATGCTCATCTCTGTCGACATAGCTTGTTGCTGCCGTCAGGGCTTCATATCTGAATCGATAAGTGTTGGATTCAGGTACTAGGTCAATCACGTGGAACTTCTCTAGTTGCTGACGAGTATTCTCATTAGGACACAGCAGGTACACCTCACACTGCGCATCCAATGCATCTTTAATCGCATTCTCTAGCGCAAGGCCAACAGTGACATCAATCATAGGGACATCTGTCAGGTCTAGAATCATCGCTTCATAGTCAGAGATACTTGAGTGCTGACGTGAAATCGCCTTTGAAACGCTGAATATCATCGGCCCTGAAAGATAGAAGAACAACACCTTACCATTGGCACTATCGAGTAACTGACGTTCGCTATCAGTCAATGGGATATCGTCTTCATCATCACCATCACTGATCGCCTTAACTTGTCTGGCTTGCTCTCGGCTCAATCTTTCAATAATCAGAATGTTCGAGATAAACACGCCCAGTCCAACAGCAATAATCAAGTCGACAAACACAGTCAGTAGCATCACGCCGTACATCACACCCATGCCGGCATAGCTAACCTTGTGCGCGCGCTGGATAAAACTCCAATCTAGGATATTGAAACCAACATACATCGCGATACCAGCCAGCACAGCCATAGGGATCGGTTCTGTTAAGCCACCCGCAACCAATACCACTAACGCAAGCACTAAAGCTCGAATAACTCCCGAAAGCGGAGAACGCGCTCCCACCTGAATATTGGTTACGGTACCCATAGTAGCGCCCGCGCCAGGTAGCGCACCAAACAGGCCAGAGATCATATTGGCAATGCCTTGGCCACGAAGCTCTTTGTCTGAGTCATGCTCTTTACGAGTCAGTGAATCTCCGATAACCGCGGTCAAAAGCGTATCAATACAACCTAAAGTACCAAGCACCAAGGCATCGATAACCATGGTCGTGAACTGTTCAGCGCTGATCGTAGGGATAACGAGAGAAGGTAAACCAGCTGGAATTTCACCAATACGGCGAATAGAGTCGGTATCAAAAATAATGACGGACAAGAGTGTCACAGCAACCAAAGCGACAAGTTGTGCAGGTACATACTTACGATACTTAGCGGGGAAGCCAAAAAGAATACCGAGCGTCAAAGCACCTAAAAACAGTTCGCTCACTTTTAGGTTTGCGAGCGTATCAGGCAGCGCAGAAAGCGTCCCCATCACCCCACCAGATGGAGCGGCATGTCCTAACAATGGAGACAGCTGCAAGATAATCAGAATAACGCCAATACCCGACATAAATCCGGAGATCACGCTATATGGCATCAAAGTCACGTATTTTCCGAGCTTTAATGTACCGAGTAATATCTGAAAAGCACCTGCCATCATTACCACGGTAAAGGTCATTGCCATGCCAGTTTCAGGATACTTCGCGACCATGCTGGTCATTACGGCTGTCATGATCACCGTCATCGGGCCGGTCGGTTCAGAGATCAGGCTGCTCGAGCCACCAAACAATGCCGCAAATAGGCCAACCATGATGGCGCCCCAGAGGCCAGCTTCCGCGCCCGCACCAGAAGCAACACCAAATGCCAATGCTAAAGGTAATGAGATGATGGCTGTAGTTACACCGCCAAACATATCCCCTTTGAGATTGATATCCGTAAAACGACTTCCAAACAAAACACACCTTCCTGATGATGAAATGACAAACCTTATCACTTTAGCAAATGTATCAAGTGTTCAGAAAGTGTTAATTCAATCACATTATTCATGTCTTATAACCGGATTATTGATAGTGGGCTAAGTTTATGATTTTCCTTACTAGAACACGTCAGATGAGTACATTTTGACGCAGTTTTTACGAGATTGAATTTGTAACATTGTGTATAGTTAAGCATCTTAATTGAGGGATGTAAGAAGCAAGATGCCAGAAATAAAACAGCTTTTTGAGAACAATTCCAAATGGTCTGAAGAAATTCGCTCTGAAAGACCTGAGTATTTTACAACGCTTGAAGAGGGTCAAAGCCCTGGTTTTCTATGGATAGGTTGTTCAGATAGCCGAGTTCCAGCCGAGCGCCTGACTGGCTTATATTCTGGAGAACTGTTTGTTCACCGAAACGTGGCCAACCAAGTGGTTCATACAGACCTAAACTGTCTATCTGTTGTTCAGTACGCAGTAGATGTGCTTAAAGTGAAACACATTATTGTCTGTGGTCACTACGGTTGTGGCGGTGTTAACGCGGCGATTGATAACCCTAAACTTGGTCTTATCAACAACTGGTTACTGCACATCCGTGACAATTACCTAAAATACCGCAAGCAAATCGAGGGGCTTCCTCGTGAGCAATGGGGTGACAAGTTATGCGAAATTAACGTCGCAGAACAGGTTTATAACCTAGGTAACTCAACCATTATGCAAAATGCGTGGGAGCGTGGCCAAGACGTTGAAATCCATGGTGTGGTTTATGGTATTGGCGATGGCAAGCTACAGGACCTTGGCGTACGTTGCTCAAGTAACGATACTTTAGAGAACAGTCACTTAGATGCATTAAACAAGATCTTAACGACGCCTCTTCTTAGTCAACAAAGCTAACCCATTCCGTCATATATACAAAAAGCCCGCATCAAGCGGGCTTTTTAATGACTTCTAAACCACAAGCGTAATGATTACTCTTGAGGTACTACCTTACCGATGTACGGTAGGTGACGATATTTTTGAGCGTAGTCGATACCTACACCAACAACGAACTCGTCTGGGATTTCGAAACCAATCCACTTCGTATCAACTTCAACTTCACGACGTGAAGGCTTATCTAGTAGCGTACAAATCTCGATAGACTTAGGACCACGAAGGCTCAGAATCTCTTTTACTTTAGTCAGCGTGTTACCTGTATCGATAATATCCTCTACAAGTAGAACGTCTTTACCTTGGATGTCGTCATCTAGGTCTTTCAAAATACGAACATCACGTGAGCTTTCCATGCTGTTGCCGTAGCTAGACGCAGTCATGAAATCAACTTGGTGAGTTAAATCGATAGCACGAGCAAGATCCGCCATAAAGACAAACGATCCACGTAATAAGCCAACTAAAACCAGATCTTCACTGCCTTGGTAGTGTTCCGTGATCTGTTTGCCTAGTTCGTTCACTCGATCCTGAACTTCTTGCTCAGAGATCATGACTTCAACTGTATGCTTCATACTGCTCTCATTTTGTTTGGTGATTGCGACAAGTGTAGACAGTTATGCCATGGGTGCCGCTCAATTTGTGCGTAAGTCTAGCACTGCTCAAATACCCACACCACCTTATGGTTCCAATTTACTGTGAGATTATCAATGAAATGTGCACTTGTGCCTTGTCTGATAGTCGCCTCCTTTCACATCAATGTGGATCACGCTTTATGTATCAAGTTTGATGTAACTGTCTATTAAATAAGCTCAAAGGATTGACCATTCGCATATGCACCATTACACTCATCTTGGCTTAAATAATAATAAAATCATTAATATAAAAATTTCGTTGGCAAGGAAAATAAAATGGACTCAATATCTAAGAGACCTAGAACTAGGCTTTCACCTTTAAAAAGAAAACTTCAATTGATGGAAATCGCTCTTGAGGTATTCTCTCGCCGCGGCATCGGTCGTGGTGGACACGCTGATATTGCAGACATCGCTCAGGTGTCTGTCGCAACGGTATTTAACTACTTCCCAACCCGTGAAGATCTGGTTGATGAAGTACTAAATCACGTTGTACGCCAATTCTCTAACTTCCTTTCAGACAATATCGATCTGGATATTCACGCAAAACAAAACCTACATAATATTGCGACTGAAATGGTGACGTTAGTGGCTCAAGATAGCCATTGGTTAAATGTATGGTTCGAATGGAGCGCTTCGACTCGTGATGAAGTATGGCCGCTATTCGTAACAACGAACCGCACTAACCAAATGTTAGTACAAAACATGTTTAGCAAAGCGATTGAACGCAGCGAAGTCTGTGACGATCACGACCCTAAACATCTAGCGAATCTATTCCACGGCATTTGCTACTCGCTATTCATCCAAGCGAAACGTGTAGAAACGCCAGAAGAGCTTTCAAGCTTAACGGATAGCTATTTGAACATGCTGTGCATTTATAAATAGATTTGAAATTCGGTCTTCGAAAAAAATTTAGGGATTGGCGTATTGCGTCAATCCTTTTTTGTTTTTAGCACTCGCTCTTCGTATCCCGGAGCGCAGCGTACTCGCATCTCGAAGTGAAACGTTACTGCTCTTTACCTCAGACATAAAAAAACCGCTGACCAATCAGCGGTTTTTAAAAACATTAGCGAGTGGCTAAAGGAGAATTACTTCTTCTTTTTCACTGCTTTCTTGTTTGGAAGGTCAGTGATTGAACCTTCGAATACTTCCGCAGCAAGACCAACAGACTCGTGTAGAGTTGGGTGAGCGTGGATAGTAAGAGCGATATCTTCTGCGTCACAACCCATTTCGATTGCTAGGCCGATTTCACCAAGAAGCTCACCACCGTTAGTACCAACAACAGCACCACCGATTACGCGATGAGTATCTTTATCGAAGATCATCTTAGTCATACCATCTGCACAGTCAGAAGCGATTGCACGACCAGAAGCAGCCCAAGGGAAAGTCGCCACTTCGTAGTTTAGGCCTTCCGCTTTCGCTTCTTTCTCAGTCTTACCTACCCAAGCAACTTCCGGCTCAGTGTACGCAATTGATGGGATTACTTTAGGGTCGAAGTAGTGCTTCTTACCAGAGATAACTTCAGCAGCTACGTGACCTTCATGCACACCTTTGTGAGCAAGCATTGGTTGACCAACAACGTCACCGATCGCGTGGATGTGAGGAACGTTTGTACGCATTTGCTTATCAACGTTGATGAAGCCACGCTCGTCAACTTCGATACCTGCTTTTTCAGCATCGATAAGTGCACCGTTTGGAACACGACCGATAGCAACAAGAACAGCATCGTAGCGCTCAGCTTCAGCTGGTGCTTTCTTGCCTTCCATTGAAACGTAGATACCGTCTTCTTTCGCTTCAACTGCAGTTACTTTAGTCTCAAGCATTAGCTTGAACTTGTTCTTGATACGCTTAGTGAAGACTTTAACGATGTCTTTATCCGCAGCAGGGATAACTTGGTCGAACATCTCAACTACGTCTACTTTAGAACCTAGAGAGTGGTAAACCGTACCCATTTCAAGACCGATGATACCACCGCCCATGATAAGCAGTTTTTCAGGAACTTCTTTCAGCTCAAGTGCATCCGTAGAATCCCAAATACGTGGGTCTTCATGTGGAATGAAAGGAAGTTTGATTGGGCGAGAACCCGCAGCAATGATTGCGTTGTCGAAGTTAACAGTTGTTGCTTCGCCTTCGCCTTCAACAAGAATGCTGTTAGGACCAGTGAACTTACCGAAACCGTTAACAACAGTAACGTTACGCATCTTAGCCATACCGCCAAGACCGCCAGTTAGTTGATCAACTACTTTTTCTTTCCAGATACGGATCTTGTTGATGTCCGTTTGTGGCTCGCCGAATACAACGCCGTGCTCTGCCATCGCTTTAGCTTCTTCGATTACTTTAGAAACGTGAAGAAGTGCTTTTGATGGAATACAACCAACGTTTAGACATACACCACCAAGAGTGCTGTAACGTTCAACTAGTACTGTTTCTAGACCTAAATCCGCACAACGGAATGCCGCTGAGTAACCAGCAGGACCTGAACCAAGTACAACAACTTGGGCTTTAATTTCTTTGCTCATTGTGACCTCTTGTAGTCATTATCCCTAACAGGCTGAGTAGATGTTCTTAAAATTATTGGGCTTTCAAACAGGAAACATTTTACAGAGATGTTAACAGTGTGAAAGTAGCTTTAAGTTAGCCTGTGAGCTAGACAACAATTCCCCATCAGATTATGAGAAATGCAGGAAACTGTTGTCTAAAAATAGTCTTTATATAAAGAATTAAGGTGACCCGAAAGTCACCTTAATAATTACTTTCTCAATTACAGTACTAGACGACGAATGTCAGATAGTGCGCTGTTTAGGAAAGTAATGAAGCGTGCACCTTCAGCACCATCGATCACACGGTGGTCGTATGATAGAGACAGTGGAAGCTGTAGACGTGGTTGGAACTCTTTACCATTCCAAACTGGCTTAATTTCAGACTTAGATACACCTAGGATACCTACTTCTGGAGCATTTACGATTGGAGTAAATGCAGTACCGCCAATACCACCAAGGCTAGAGATTGTGAAACAACCGCCTTGCATGTCTGCCGCTGTTAGCTTACCAGAACGTGCTTTCTTAGAAACAGCCATTAGCTCTTCTGATAGCTCGTAAATGCCTTTCTTGTTCACGTCTTTGAAGACAGGAACAACTAGACCGTTTGGTGTATCAACAGCGATACCCACGTTTACGTACTTCTTAAGAATGATGCTTTCGCCATCTTCAGAAAGAGAAGAGTTAAACGCTGGGAATGCTTCTAGCGCTTTAGCGACAGCTTTCATGATGAACACAAGTGGAGTGATCTTCATGCCAGTGTCTTTCTTCGCTTCGATTGCGTTCTGTTCTTTACGGAATGCTTCTAGCTCAGTGATGTCTGCGTTGTCCCATTGTGTAACGTGAGGGATCATTACCCAGTTACGGTGCAGGTTAGCGCCAGAGATCTTCTTAATCTTAGAAAGCTTCTGAACTTCAGTTTCGCCGAACTTGCTGAAGTCAACTTTTGGCCATGGTAGTAGACCAAGAGCAGAACCGTCGCCGCCTTTGCCAGATGCAGCTGCACCAGACTCAAGACGCTTAAGTGCATCTTTAACGTAAGACTGAACGTCTTCTTTAAGGATACGGCTCTTACGACCAGTACCTTTAACCTTAGAAAGGTTAACGCCAAATTCACGAGCTAGACGACGAACTACTGGAGAAGCGTGCGCGTAGTCACCGTTCTCTTGGAAGTCGCCAGCTGCTGCTGGAGCCGCTGCAGGTGCTTCTGCTTTAGGAGCAGGTGCCGCCGCTGGAGCTGCTGCTTGTGCAGGTGCTGCAACAGGAGCAGGAGCTGCGCCTTCAACCGGAGTGCCGGCCACGACGAAAGTCATGATTAGAGAGCCAGTTGACACTTTGTCGCCAGCTGCAATCTTGATTTCTTTTACTGTACCAGCGAATGGTGCAGGAACTTCCATTGAAGCTTTGTCGCCTTCAACAGTAATTAGAGATTGCTCTTCTTCTACTGTATCGCCAACCGCTACCATGATTTCAGTAACTTCTACTTCGTCACCACCGATATCAGGAACGTTTACTTCTTTCTCAGCAGATGCTGCTGGAGCAGCTGCAACTGGTGCTGCCGCCGCAGGAGCCGGAGCTGCTGCAGGTGCTGAACCAGCCACTTCGAATACCATTACTAGAGAACCAGTAGAAACTGAATCACCAGAAGCGATCTTGATTTCTTTAACGATACCAGCGAATGGTGCAGGAACTTCCATAGAAGCCTTGTCGCCTTCAACAGTAAGAAGAGATTGCTCTTCTTCTACTGCATCACCGATTGCAACCATGATTTCAGTTACTTCAACTTCATCACCGCCGATGTCAGGAACGTGAACTTCTTTAAGCTCAGCTGCCGTTGCAGGAGCAGCTGCAACTGGTGCCGCCGCTTCAACTGCTGGAGCAGCCGGTGCTGCTGCAGCACCTTCCGCAGGAGAGCCTGCCTCTTCAAAGATCATGATAAGAGAACCAGTAGAAACAGAATCGCCTTCCGCTACTTTGATTTCTTTAACGATACCCGCTTGAGACGCAGGAACTTCCATTGAAGCTTTGTCGCCTTCAACAGTGATCAGTGACTGCTCTTCTTCAACCTTGTCGCCAACGTTTACAAGAATCTCAGTTACTTCAACCTCGTCAGCACCGATGTCTGGTACATTAATTTCGATTGTCATTGTATTTACCTACCTTAATGCCAGTCTTATGCGTATTGCGGGTTAGTTTTTTCAGTGTCGATATCGAATTTAGCAATTGCTTCAACAACTACAGATTTCTCGATGTCACCACGTTTAGCCAGTTCAGTTAGAGCTGCAACTACGATGTAGCCAGCGTTAACTTCGAAGTGACGACGTAGGTTTGCACGGCTGTCAGAACGGCCGAAACCATCAGTACCAAGTACTTTGTAAGACTCGCTTGGCATGTAAGCACGTACTTGCTCAGCGTAGTTCTTCATGTAGTCAGTCACTGCGATTGCAGGTTCTTTACCAAGTACAGTTGTGATGTACGGTACTTTCTCTTCAGCTTCTGGGTGAAGCATGTTGTCACGCTCTACCGCTTGGCCGTCACGAGTTAGTTCGTTGAACGACGTTACAGAGAATACGTCAGATGCTACGCCGTACTCTTCGCTTAGAATTTCAGCCGCTTTACGCGCTTCGTTCATGATAGTACCAGAGCTCATTAGTTGAACTTTGCCCTTAGCACCAGCGTGAGATTCAAGCTTGTAGATACCCTTACGGATGCCTTCTTCAGCGCCTTCTGGCATTGCTGGCATTGCGTAGTTCTCGTTCATTACTGTTAGGTAGTAGTAAACGTTCTCTTGCTCAGGGCCGTACATGCGACGGATACCGTCTTGCATGATTACTGCTAGCTCGTAAGCGAATGTTGGATCGTAAGAGATACAGTTCGGGATAGTGTTCGCTTGGATGTGCGAGTGACCATCTTCGTGCTGTAGACCTTCACCGTTCAGTGTTGTACGACCAGCTGTAGCACCTAGTAGGAAGCCGCGAGCTTGTTGGTCACCTGCTAGCCATGCCATGTCACCAATACGTTGGAAACCGAACATAGAGTAGTAGATGTAGAACGGGATCATTGGTAGGTCGTTCGTGCTGTATGAAGTTGCCGCTGCAACCCATGAAGCCATAGAACCTAGCTCGTTGATACCTTCTTGAAGAACTTGACCAGATGTTGCTTCTTTGTAGTAAGAAACGATGCCTTTATCTTCAGGTGTGTATTCTTGACCGTGTGGGTTGTAGATACCAACCTGACGGAATAGACCTTCCATACCGAATGTACGAGCTTCATCACAGATGATAGGAACGATGTTCTTACCAATGTTCTTATCTTTAAGAAGGATGTTTAGCGTACGTACATAAGCCATAGTTGTAGAGATATCACGCTTCTGTTCACCTAGTAGAGGTGCGAATGCGTCTAGCTCAGGAACCTTGAACTCTTGAGTAAACTTAGGAAGACGTGCAGGTGTGTAACCGTGTAGAGCGTTACGACGAGCGTGCATGTATTCGTACTCAGGCGTACCTTCTTCCAATTTCAGGTAAGGAAGTTCAGCGATCTTCTCATCTGAAAGGATGTCTTGTAGGCCTAGGCGATCACGTAGGTGTTGAACATGAGTCATGTCCATTTTCTTAACACCGTGTGCAATGTTCTTACCTTCAGCTGCATCACCCATGCCGTAACCTTTAACAGTCTTAGCTAGGATTACAGTTGGCTTACCGTTTGTCTCTTTAGCATTGTTGAATGCAGCAAACAGTTTAGAAGAATCGTGACCACCACGCTTAAGAGCGAAGATTTCGTCATCAGTCATGTCTGCAACTAGTGCAGCTGTTTCTGGGTACTTACCAAAGAAGTGCTCACGTACGTATGCGCCATCTTTAGATTTGAATGTTTGGTAGTCACCATCGATAGTTTCGTTCATTAGTTGAAGAAGCTTACCAGTAGTGTCTTTAGCTAGTAGAGAATCCCAGTTGCTACCCCAGATAACTTTAACAACGTTCCAACCTGCACCTTTGAATAGGCCTTCAAGTTCTTGGATGATGCTACCGTTACCCATTACAGGGCCGTCTAGACGCTGTAGGTTACAGTTGATTAGGAAACATAGGTTGTCTAGCTTCTCACGCGCAGCGAAAGAGATAGCACCACGTGATTCTGGCTCATCCATCTCACCGTCACCTAGGAACGCGTATACGCGTTGCGCTGAAGTTTCTTTCAGGCCACGGCCGTCAAGGTACTTAAGGAAGCGCGCTTGGTAGATAGCAGAGATAGGGCCAAGACCCATAGATACTGTCGGGAACTGCCAGAACTCAGGCATCAGTTTCGGGTGCGGGTAAGAAGGGATACCTTTACCATCAACTTCTTGACGGAAGTTATCTAGCTGTTCTTCAGTTAGACGACCTTCAACGAATGCACGAGAGTAGATACCTGGAGAGATGTGACCTTGGTAGTAAACTAGATCGCCACCGTCTGTCTCGTTTGGAGCACGGAAGAAGTGGTTGAAACATACTTCGTAGAACGCTGCTGCTGACTGGTAAGAAGCCATGTGACCACCAAGGTCTAGGTCTTTCTTAGAAGCACGCAATACGATCATGATTGCGTTCCAGCGAATAATCGAACGAATACGACGCTCAAGAGTTACGTCACCAGGGTAAGCTGGCTCTTGTGCTGCTGGAATTGTGTTGATGTAGTTTGTGTTGATGCCTGTAGCCATATCAACACCATCTAAACGCGCTTTATCTAGAACTTGTTCTAGTAAAAACTGTGCACGTTCTACACCTTCTTCACGTACTACTGACTCAAGAGCTTCTAACCAATCTTGAGTTTCCAGAGCATCAACGTCATGCTTCATGTCAGACATGGCGATCTATCCTTTTTGTTAGTTGGATTCTACTAAACACGTAAAAAGCCGAAGTATTACGGCTATTTACCCTGTTGAATTCGACGTAGAGAACGTTCGCGGCGCGACTCTTCCTTCGTCAAATCCAGCAATGTTTCTTCGATGTAAGCTAAATGAGAGTGTGACATTTCACGCGCCTTCTCAGGCTGGCCAGAAACGATCGCATCTACGATATTAGCTCGATGTATACTCACTTTCTCCACAACGTCTTTACGACGATGCAACAGCTTTAAATTTTCTAAGACATTTTGTTCGAGTAACGGAGCCAAGCTACGAACAATGTGCAATAACACCACATTGTGCGCTGCCTCTGTTAAAGCAATAAGAAAAGCCATCACTGCTGCAGATTCGGCTTCAATATCACCCTTATCTTGCGCACCGCGAATTTTTTCTTGGCATGCTTGAATTCGAGTAAAGTCTTCATCAGTTCCACGCAATGCCGCGAAGTAAGCCGAAATCCCTTCCATCGCATGACGCGATTCCAACAAGTCTAGTTGGGTT
The DNA here is from genome assembly GCF_041474095.1 of Vibrio sp. 10N.222.54.A3. NCBI lineage: Bacteria > Pseudomonadati > Pseudomonadota > Gammaproteobacteria > Vibrionales > Vibrionaceae > Vibrio > Vibrio sp. 10N.222.54.A3. The sequence goes on along the minus strand of NZ_JBFRTN010000041.1, from coordinate 69,458 downwards.
TCAGAATGGGACGACAACAAATTAAGCAAAGGATCTGAAAAGCTTTTCCAGATATTTTCGCTAACAAACGTACCTCCACCTTGACGGCGAGTAAGCAAGCGTTTTGCTTCTAAACGTTGTATCGCTTCTCGGATCGAAGGACGAGACACATCGAACTGTTTCGCCAGTTCGCGCTCAGGCGGCAGCTGCTGCCCTGGAGCCAGTGTTCCTTCCACTATCAACCTTTCTAACTCTTGTTCGATAACATCGGAGAGTTTTGGCTGACGAATCCTTTGATAAGCCATAGTTTGTTGTTCTTCTTTTTCTTCGCTGACAATTGGTAATACCAATTTTAAGTTGGGCAGAAATTAACATAATTAAAACGCCACTGTCCAGCCTAAAATTGACCTGCATCATAGAATACAGCGTGAATTAACCATGATTTAACAAATGAAATTTAAAACAGCAACCAAATTGGTCTTACCATTTACAGGGGTAATACTTTTGGGGAGTGTTCGTGCTAGAAAGTTTCAGGATAAAAATGAATTGTTTCAGAAAGATTAGTGTCACTCGTTTAAAAATCGAACCAAGCGCACATTTAGGGTGGAAATTCTGTTCATAAGTTTTAATAAATGAGTGTTTGATAAGCTCGTCACACTCTCGATTTATTGATGCTCCCCGTCCGACCACTTCCTTTACAAAAGCACAACAAAAATTCACAAACAATTATGCTCATCGTTGATTATCTAGAGCCCTTCAATGAGCAGAGTCTTGTTGTGAATTCGGATTTAGAAACTCAGTTGGCCTTGATATTTCTTCCAATCAAAAACCAAACCGGGGTCAGTCTTTCGTAGCGGAGCGATGTATTGATGGCCAGTGATACGCTGACGCGTAATCTGCGGGAAGTTCGACACCAATGTCTCCGTTAATTGAGCCAAAGATTGGTATTGCTGCTCGGTATAAGCAACAAAGTCACTGCCTTCCAGTTCAATGCCAATAGAGTAGTCATTACATCTTTCACGGCCAGCGAAGCTCGATTGACCCGCATGCCAAGCTCGGTCTAAGAAAGAAACGAACTGCACCACTTCCCCATCGCGACGAATCAAACAGTGCGCCGACACGCCCATTTGGTGAATCACCTTAAAAAACGGGTGTTCCTTCGGGTCGAGTTTGCCCGTAAAAAACAGTTCTATGTAAGGCCCACCAAATTGACCCGGAGGCAAGCTAATGTTGTGAACCACCAGCAGAGAGATATCGTCGGCACTCGGTCGAGCATCAAAATACGGAGAAGGAACATGCCGAGCGTTGTCGTACCATCCGTTGGAGCTGATCGTCATCTTGGTCTCACTTTCTTTTCTGCTAGCACAATAAGATGTGACCTTGCCCATAGAGCAGTCGCGCTAGCCTCTTTAATTTGAAGTTAAGCAAGAGTATCATTCCATTCCCACTCCCTTTCAAGATTAGATTTGCGATGAAAAACACACATAACAGCCACCAACGCCTTGACTACTTAAAAGAGCAACTGCCTCTAGAGATCACTCGTGCAGTAGCCGAGACTATCAAAGAAGATCTAGGTGGTACGTTAGATCCAGCGGCTGATATTACGGCAAGTCTAATCCCTGCAGACGCAATCAACAGTGCAACCATCATTACCCGTGAGCACGGCGTGTTCTGTGGTAAAGCTTGGGCTGATGAAGTGTTTAAGCAATTGGGCGGTGAAGTGACTATCGAGTGGAATGTAGAAGATGGCGACAAGGTTGAACCAAACCAAACACTTTGCACCCTAACTGGCCCAGCACGCGCGCTATTAACGGGTGAGCGTAACGCAATGAACTTCATTCAAACGCTATCTGGCTGTGCGACTACTACAGCTATCTACGCAGACAAAATCAAACACACCGAATGCCGCTTGTTAGATACACGTAAAACGATTCCTGGCCTACGCAGCGCACTGAAATACGCGGTGGCTTGTGGTGGCGGTTTCAATCACCGTATCGGTGTGTTCGATGCTTACCTAATCAAAGAAAACCACATCATCGCTTGTGGTGGCATTGAGAAGGCTATCTCTACTGCAAAAGAGCTGAACCCAGGAAAGCCAGTAGAAGTGGAAACCGAAAGCCTAGAAGAGCTAGAGCAAGCGATCAGCGCTGGCGCAGACATCATCATGCTAGATAACTTCACCACAGACATGATGCGTGAAGCGGTTAAAATCAATGCGGGCCGCGCTGCATTAGAAAACTCAGGTAACGTCACATTAGACACTATCGCAGAGTTCGCTGAAACGGGTGTTGATTACATCTCGGTAGGTGCGCTGACTAAGCACCTAAAAGCAATGGATCTATCAATGAGATTCAAAGCGTAATTGACTGAATAATAATTAATTTCTGTAAAGGCACTGTTGATAAAGGTGCCTTTGTTATTGCCTGAATTATCAGTATTTCAAGCAGTTATTTAAGCTGATCGCATAATTTTGCCTGCTATATGAAACACTACACCAATAAATACAAAACCACTCGCGACCACACCTGAACACCATTCCACTCCCCCATCTCAACTTCTATTCTTTCCATCAACCAGTGCCTGCACTGAAACAAACTAAAGAATGGAATTAGACAATGAATAACAAAAGTAAAAGAACAAATCAGAAAGGCTTTACGCTGATTGAATTGATGATTGTGGTGGCGATTATTGGTGCTTTATCAGCTATTGCTGTACCTGCTTACAAAGACTATGTATCAAAAAGCCAAGCATCTTCAGCATTAGCAACACTAAAAGCACTAATTACACCAGCTGAATTACTAATCCAAGAGGAAGGCAGCATTAGTGGCGGCGTTAGTGCATTGGGGATTTCAGCTAGCTCAAACACTCTAGGGACTATCTCAGCTTCAGGAACTACCATTTCATTTTCGTTTGTAGACGGTAGCCTTGATGGTGACAGTATGACCATGACAAGGAGTGCAGATACTGGTTGGTCATGTTCACTATCAGCCTCAAGCGCAATCCCTTCAATAGAAGGCTGCAACTAATTTGGGACTCACCAACCTCCCAACCGTTCTTCGTCAGGCTGGTTTACTTAGCCTGACTCAAGAACAAGCCGTGGCGGAACATGTACAAGCTTCAGGTATTTCGACACCTGAGGCTTTACTCATTCTTGAGTTATTCACAGGCGATTCCTTAGCAAACAACATTAAAACCATCTTCGGCTTACCGTTATTACAACTTGCTAATGTTGATTACGAAGCCTTATGTGACCAATTAGGGCTTCGTGAACTAATTACCAAGTACCGTGCTATCCCGATTTCAGCCTCTAGCTCCACCCTAACTCTCGCCTCTGCCGATCCGACCGACTTGCAAGCTGAAGATGATTTTCGATTTGCGACAGGATTGCAGATCGAACTCGTTGTCGCTAACTACTCTGAATTAGAAGGCGCAATAAGAAAGCTGTATGGCCGCTCCATTTCCGGACAAGATTCTAACCGCAAAGAAATCACTCAAGATGAACTCGCCAATCTCGTTGAGGTGTCTGACGACGAGATAGCGTCGATAGAAGATCTCAGTCAAGACGATTCCCCTGTCAGCAGATTTATCAATCAGATATTGGTCGATGCGGTACGCAAAGGTGCATCAGATATTCATTTTGAACCTTACGAAGAGCACTATCGCGTGCGCCTGCGTTGCGATGGCATCCTTGTCGAGATCCAACAGCCCGCCTCTCATTTAAGTCGCCGGTTATCTGCTCGCTTGAAGATTCTCGCCAAGCTTGATATTGCGGAGCGTCGCTTGCCTCAAGATGGTCGTATTAAACTGCGTCTAAATAACGACTTGGCAATTGATATGCGTGTATCAACGCTACCGACTTTGTGGGGGGAAAAGATCGTATTGAGGCTGCTCGATAGCAGTGCGGCCAATCTCGATATCGACAAGCTTGGTTACAGCGACGATCAAAAAGCCCTCTATCTTAATGCCCTGAAGCGCCCACAAGGGATGATCTTAATGACAGGGCCAACCGGCAGCGGAAAAACCGTCTCCCTTTATACTGGCCTTCGCGTGCTCAACACTACGGAACGCAACATCTCAACAGCCGAAGATCCGGTGGAAATTAACCTGTGTGGTATCAACCAAGTACAAGTAACACCTAAGATCGGCTTTGGGTTTGCTGAAGCACTGCGATCATTTTTACGACAAGATCCTGATGTTGTGATGGTTGGAGAGATCCGCGACTTGGAAACCGCAGAAATCGCGATCAAAGCATCGCAAACCGGTCACTTAGTGCTTTCGACACTGCACACTAATTCCGCCGCAGAAACCGTCACTCGACTCGCTCATATGGGGATAGAACCCTTTAACCTCGCTTCATCATTGAGTTTGATTATCGCCCAACGACTGGCAAGACGATTGTGCAACCACTGCAAAGAAACTGACGATTCACCAGGCATATTTCTGCGTCACTCGATTCCTAACAGCCAAACCATCTACAAAGCGAGTCCTCAAGGTTGCAATGAGTGTAATCAGGGTTATTCGGGGCGAGTGGGTATCTATGAAGTGATGCCGTTTAGCGAACAACTGAAAAGCAGCCTGATCGACAAACCGAACGCGTTAGCCATTGAAAACTTGGCACGTCGAGAAGGCATGAGAACTCTGCAAGAGTCAGGGTTAGATAAGTTGCTTGAAGGCACCACCAGCTATCAAGAACTGCAACGTGTTCTGTACATATAAACCAATGGAGCACCAATGAGTAGCAAGTCCAAACAATCACAATTAAAAAGCTATCACTGGAAAGGCATTAACAGCTCAGGCAAAAAAGTGTCTGGGCAAACGTTAGCGCTCACCGAGTTGGAAGTACGAGAAAAGCTCAAAGAACAGCATATTCAGATTAAGAAAATCAAAAAGAAGAGTATTTCAGCCGTCACTCGTTTAACCCATAGAGTCAAAGCCAAAGACATCACTATTTTAACTCGCCAACTGGCTACCATGTTGGCGACTGGTGTGCCGATCGTGCAAGCCATCAAGTTGGTGTCAGACAATCACCGCAAAGCTGAAATGAAATCGATTCTATCGCATATCTGCAAAGGTGTAGAAGCCGGAACGCCAATCTCAAAAGCGATGCGAACCGCAAGTCGTCACTTTGATGACCTATACACTGATTTGGTCGCGACAGGCGAGCTCTCCGGTAACCTTGCACAAGTATTTGAACGCTTGGCGACCTATCGTGAAAAGAGTGAGCAACTAAAATCCAAGGTTATAAAGGCTCTCATCTACCCAGCAATGGTTGTAGCGGTCGCCCTTACCGTTTCCTACTTAATGCTGACCATGGTGATTCCAGAGTTTGAGTCGATGTTTTCCGGCTTTGGCGCCGACCTGCCTTGGTTCACTCAACAAGTACTCTACCTTTCCCATTGGATGCAGGCTTACAGCTTTTATACTGCCGTAGGCATAGGGCTTGTTGTCCTGATTATTTACCAACTGTGTCAGCGTTCCTACTCGATCAAACTGTCTGTTAGTCGGCTAGGATTACGCTTTCCTGTTCTTGGTGGCGTATTAGCCAAAGCCTCTATTGCCAAATTCAGCCGAACCTTATCAACCAGCTTTAGTTCTGGCATTCCGATTTTAATGAGCCTTAAAACCACAGCCAAAACCGCAGGCAACCTGCATTATGAATCGGCCATCATTGAGGTTCACCGAGAAACGGCTGCTGGCATGCCAATGTATATCGCAATGCGCAATACCAACGCCTTTCCTGAAATGGTGTTACAGATGGTGATGATCGGTGAAGAGTCAGGAAACCTTGATGATATGCTCAATAAAGTAGCCTCCATTTACGAGTTTGAAGTCGACAACACCGTCGACAATTTAGGCAAGATTCTAGAGCCACTGATCATCGTATTTTTAGGGACAGTTGTTGGCGGGCTTGTGGTTGCGATGTACTTACCGATCTTTAATCTTATGAGTGTGTTAGGATAGTTAAAAGCAACTAAACACCCATGAGCAACAATCTCTGCTCACCTTGATTAAGTGGTAAAGGACACTATGGAAGTATTTCACTACTATCCTTGGCTATTCCCCGTATTAGCTTTCATTTTTAGCCTTCTTATCGGCAGCTTCCTCAACGTAGTCATACACCGTTTGCCAATTATGATGGAGCGTGAATGGCAACAAGAGTGCTCGGAATATTTCTCTCAATATAAAATTCCAGCGCCAGAGGGAAAGTTCAACCTCAGCATTCCTCGCTCTACCTGCCCGAAGTGCAAAACCCAATTAAGAATCGTCGACAATATCCCAGTCTTAAGCTGGTTGTTCTTAAAGGGTAAGTGCCATAGCTGTGCTAATCCAATCAGTGCTCGCTACCCTTTGGTCGAACTGCTTACCGCAATACTTTGCACAATGGTTGCTAGCCACTTTGGTTTCAGTTACTACGCCATTGCTTTGATTTTTTTCACCTTCGCACTGATTACCGCGACCTTTATCGATCTCGATACCATGCTACTGCCCGATCAAATCACCTTGCCTTTAGTATGGTCCGGTATCGCTTTAGCATTGTTTAATATCAGCCCAGTATCGCTGCAAGATTCTGTGGTTGGCGCAATGGCTGGCTACCTGGCTCTGTGGTCTGTTTATTGGTTGTTCAAACTACTGACAGGCAAAGAAGGCATGGGTTACGGTGACTTCAAACTCCTGGCTGCGCTTGGCGCATGGCTTGGTTGGCAGCACCTACCGATGATCATCCTTTTATCTTCGCTTGTTGGCCTTGTGTTTGGTTTGATTCAACTTCGCTTGAAACAGCAAGGCATCGATAAAGCCTTTCCATTTGGGCCCTACCTTGCGATTGCGGGTTGGGTAAGCTTGATGTGGGGTAACGACATCATGGGTTGGTATTTCACTTCTGTACTAGGAATTTAACCATGGCAATCATTATCGGATTAAGCGGTGGTATCGCCAGTGGCAAAACTACGGTCGCTAACCTGTTCAATGAGCATTTTAATATAGATATTGTTGATGCTGATATCGTGGCACGTGAAGTGGTTGCGCTGGGCAGTGTTGGCTTAAAACAGATTACAGAACACTTTGGTGAGTCTATCTTGCTTGACGATGGAACACTCAACCGAAGTAGGCTGCGTGAGCTGATCTTCTCAGATCCTAAAGAAAAGCAGTGGCTCAATGATCTTCTTCATCCCATGATCCGTGACAAAATTGACAGTGACCTGTCTAAAATCACATCCCCGTATGGTTTATTAGTTGCACCGCTATTGGTGGAAAACCAAATGCAAGGCATGGCCGATCGCGTATTAATTGTTGATGTGCCAGCAGAAGTTCAAATAGAACGTACGATGAGTCGTGACAATGTTTCTAGGGAACAAGTTGCATCAATTTTAAAATCACAGGCTTCAAGAGAACAACGCTTAGCAGTTGCAGATGACGTGATTAAAAACCATACTAAAAACCAAGAACTTTTGCCTCAAATCACAGATTTACATCAAAAGTATCTGGCAATCAGTGCTGTAGATGGGTCAGAATAGAACAATGTTGAATGAAGGTTTGCTCGATGATCACCCATAAATTTGAACATCCTCTAAATGAGAAAACACGCATCTACTTAAGAGTCGAATCGCTCTTGAGGCAGCTACACTTGTCTTCTACATTTTCCGATGCTCAACAGTATCAACTCTTTTTCCGTTCCATCTTTGATCTGATTGAAATCTTCGAACAGATCCAACTCAAGAGCGAACTCGCAAAAGATATTGAGAAGCAACGTGTAACCTACAAAAGCTGGTTGGATGTTGAAGGTGTCGATCAAGAGATGCTGACATCACTACTTAATGACATTGGTAACATCTATCGTGATCTGATGCAGGCAGAACGTTTTGGCCAATCACTTAAAGAAGACCGCTTCCTGAGTGCGATTCGCCAGCGCTTTAATCTTCCAGGTGGCTCATGCTGCTTTGATTTACCGGCACTGCATTATTGGCTGCACCTTCCTCTTGATAAGAGAATGCGAGATGCTAAAGCTTGGATGGACAGCTTACAGCCTCTGTATGAAGCGCTAACACTGTGGTTGAAGCTCACCAGAGAGACGGGTCACTTCAAAGAGAAAATCGCTCGTGCTGGCTTCTTCCAGAGCGATGCCGATGAAGCGAATATCCTTCGTCTTTCTATTCCGATGCAATACGGTGCCTACCCGATGATCTCCGGTCACAAGAACCGCTTTGCTGTTAAGTTCATGAGCTTTGAAACTGGGCAAGCCTGTACTCAAGACATCGAATTTGAATTGGCAATCTGCACCTAATTAATTTCCTTTTATAGTTTGGCTTGAGCCCTCACTCGAGCCTAAACTCACTATTATTACACCTTCAAATTAAGAATCACTATGTCGAAGAAAATCACCATCGTTAAATGCCCTCAATGTAATGCTGACGTTGAATGGGGCGAACAAAGCCCGCACCGCCCGTTTTGCAGCAAGCAATGTCAGATGATTGATTTCGGTGAATGGGCAGACGAAGAGAACAGCATCGCTGGCGCACCAGATATGTCAGATAGCGATGGTTGGTCGGAAGATCCGCACTAAGCGAGTAGCGAGTAGCGA
>NZ_JBFRTN010000041.1:0-60106 GCF_041474095.1 Vibrio sp. 10N.222.54.A3 | reverse complement strand
GAGTAGCGAGTAGCGAGTAAATTTTGAAGGGTTGGCGTTTAACGTCAATCCTTTTTTATTGCCTATAACACGGCGCTAGTAGAGATTCCCTACTCCTTCCTTCGTCAGTCTAGGGAATGACGGTTAAATATGAGTTTCGTCTGGTTTGTCATCCTCAAGAGTGAGGTACGAGCGAATTGGGGATCTCTTACCTGCTAAGCTCCAAATAACAGACACAAAAAAGCGGAGCCAAATGGCTCCGCTTTTATCGATAGAATGCAAAAAGAATTACTTCTTAGTAAGCTTCTCTTTAATACGAGCTGACTTACCAGAACGCTCACGTAGGTAGTACAACTTGGCACGACGTACTGCACCACGGCGTTTAACTTCGATGCTATCAACCATTGGAGAGTGAGTTTGGAACGCACGCTCTACGCCTTCACCGTTCGAGATCTTACGAACTGTGAATGCAGAGTGTAGACCACGGTTACGAATAGCGATTACAACGCCTTCGAAAGCCTGTAGACGCTCACGGTCACCTTCTTTTACCTTAACCTGAACTACAACAGTGTCACCTGGTGCGAATTTAGGAAGGTCTGATTTTAGTTGCTCTTCTTCAAGAGCCTTGATGATGTTGCTCATTTGTATAAATTCCTAGAATAAACTGATACTAAATTTAATAGGTTACTGCTTGCTTTTCGTTAAGAGCGTTGCTCTTTAATGAATTCAGCCAGTAATTGTTCCTGTTCGTCAGTCAGAGCTAGGTTTTCCAGGAGTTCTGGTCTTCTTAGCCAAGTTCGGCCCAACGATTGTTTTAATCGCCAGCGACGAATGTCCTTATGGTTTCCAGACTTGAGTACCGATGGTACATCTTTATCGTCTAGCACCTCAGGGCGCGTATAATGGGGACAATCTAGCAAACCATTTGCAAAAGAATCTTCTTCTGCTGAAGCGAAATCTCCAAGTACACCCGGAACAAACCGAGATACTGAATCAATCAGCGTCATGGCTGGCAGTTCGCCACCCGTCATCACAAAATCTCCAATCGACCATTCTTCGTCAACTTCAGATTCAATGATGCGCTCATCTACCCCTTCATAGCGACCACAAATAAGAAGTAAATTCTCGTTTGTTGCCAGCTCTTCAACACCTTTCTGGTCGAGTTTACGACCTTGAGGTGAAAGATAGATGACTTTCGTCTTTCCCGGTGCTGCTTGCTTGGCAGTTTTGATAGCGTCGCGCAAAGGCTGAACCATCATTAACATGCCAGGACCACCACCGTAAGGTCTGTCATCAACAGTGCGATGTTTATCATGAGTGAAATCACGAGGATTCCATGTCTCAATAGATAAAAGACCTTTTTTAACCGCTTGACCTGTTACTCCAAAATCAGTAACAGAACGGAACATTTCAGGAAAAAGGCTAATAATGCCAACCCACATGTGTTCTCTCGCTCTGTAATTTGGAGTTAGAATCCAGGATCCCAGTCAACTTCGATCCGGCGAGCTTCGCGATCAACTTTCTTGATCACTTGCTCTTCAAGGTACGGTACTAACCGTTCCTTTTGGCCAAAAGCATCTTTAAGATTTGCTTTGATTACTAGAACATCGTTCGAGCCAGTTTCTAATAGGTCAGTGACCTCACCAAGGTCGTAACCTTTAGTGGTAAAAACTTGCATACCGAACAATTCGCGCCAGTAGAATTCATCTTCTGACAATTCAGGTAACGAAGCAGGGTCAATAGCAATTTCAAAGTTAGTCATCAGTTGCGCGTCTTCACGAACATCTAATCCCGCTAGCTTACATACATAACCTTGGCCATGACGTTTCCAGCTCTCAACTTTGTACTCAACCCACTTACCCTTTAGGTTTAAATACCAAGGGCTGTAATCAAATATGCTTTCAGCATTGTCTGTGTAGGAGAACACTTTAAGCCAGCCACGAATACCATAGGTAGACCCAAGTTTACCCATGACAATTCTATTGTTTTGCTCGCTCATAGTTTCTTTACCCTTCATCGACATAAGCTATTTCTCTTTAAAAAAGAATTAAGCCGCTTTTTGAGCGTCTTTAACTAGCTTAGCTACACGATCAGATAGAGATGCGCCTTGACCAACCCAGTGGTTAACACGATCTAGGTCTAGACGTAGACCTTCTTCTTGACCTTGAGCAGTAGGGTTAAAGAAACCTACTTTCTCGATGAAACGGCCAGTTGCAGCGTTACGGCTATCCGCAACTACGATTTGATAAAATGGGCGCTTCTTTGCACCGTGACGTGCCAAACGAATGGTTACCATGTCGTCCTCTTTGCTTTCTTAATAAAATAATTAACCCCAAGTATAAGTAAATAGCTTGGGGTCTCGTGCCAAATTAAAGCCCCGGAATTTTACTCTTATTCCGGTGCAATGCAAGGGCTTTAGCTATTTTTTCACCAACATAGCTGCCGTACACTTTCTGTGACACGGCTAACACTATGAAAAGTAACGTAGCTAAAGCTTACATTTGTAGATTATCGACCAAACGGGTTAAAGCCACCACCCATTCCGCCCATACCTCCACCGCCGCCCATCATGCCTTGCATGTTGCGCATCATGCCTTTCATGCCACCTTTCTGCATCTTCTTCATCATCTTCTGCATTTGGGTGAACTGCTTAAGCATACGGTTTACATCTTGTACCTGTGTACCAGAACCAGCGGCAATACGCTTTTTGCGAGAGCCTTTGATTAGGTCAGGGCGTTGACGCTCTTTCATGGTCATAGAGTTGATGATCGCTTCCATTTGCTTGAACATCTTGTCATCAACTTTATCTTTAACGTTATCTGGTAGCTGAGACATGCCTGGAAGCTTATCCATCATGCCCATCATGCCGCCCATGTTTTGCATCTGACCTAGTTGTTCACGGAAGTCTTCAAGGTCAAAGCCTTTCTTCTCTTTGAACTTCTTAGCCAGTTTCTCTGCTTTCTCGGTATCAACGTTTTTCTGTAGGTCTTCAATAAGAGACAGAACGTCGCCCATACCTAGGATACGAGAAGCAACACGATCTGGGTGGAACGGTTCTAGTGCGTCAGTCTTTTCACCAACACCTAAGAACTTAATCGGTTTGCCTGTGATATGACGAACAGACAGAGCTGCACCACCACGCGCATCACCATCAACTTTCGTCAAGATAACACCGGTTAGTGGTAGCGCATCGCCAAAGGCTTTTGCAGTATTCGCAGCATCTTGACCTGTCATTGCATCAACAACGAACAGTGTCTCTACTGGTTTAATTGCAGTATGAAGCTCTTTGATCTCGCCCATCATCTCTTCATCGATAGCCAAACGACCAGCAGTATCGACAAGTAGCACGTCGTAGAATTTCTTCTTCGCGTGGTCGATTGCAGCGTTTGCAATATCAAGAGGCTTTTGGTCAGCTGAAGATGGGAAAAAGTCTACGCCAACATCGCTTGCTAACGTTTCAAGCTGTTTGATCGCCGCTGGACGGTAAACGTCGGCAGATACAACCAAGACTTTCTTCTTGTCACGCTCAGTTAGAAGCTTAGATAGCTTACCTACCGATGTGGTTTTACCCGCACCTTGTAGACCCGCCATTAAGATAACGGCTGGCGGCTGCGCTGCTAGGTTAAGAGCCTCGTTAGACTCTCCCATCACCGCTTCAAGTTCAGCTTGAACGATCTTAATAAATTCTTGACCAGGCGTTAGAGATTTAGAAACCTCAACACCCACAGCGCCTTCTTTTACGCGCTTAACAAAATCGCGGACAACGGGCAGTGCAACGTCGGCTTCAAGTAGCGCCATACGTACTTCACGCAGCGTCTCTTTAATATTGTCTTCGGTCAGACGACCTTTACCGCTGATGTTCTTCAGCGTTTTGGATAGACGATCCGTTAAATTATCAAACATAGTTTTCTCTTCGCTCAAAACTGCGACTATTACTGTGAGTATACATTAGCGCGGATTAGAGTCATACCCGTTGTAGAGCGTTAATCATCCGTGCTTGTGATGTGAGACATTATTCACTTGGAATTGAATGAGGTTCGCCATAGCCCCAAAGAGCGATGCGAGGTATAATTCGCCAATTAGTAATCATTTAAATGGATACCATGGACAGTCTTATTGCGATCGCAGCAGCCTTTCTTTATACAATGGCGATTTCCACGATCATTCCAGGTCTCGTGCACCAAACAGGAATCCGTGTAAAAACGGTGTTTATCAGCGCATTACTTGCTCTAGCTTTCCATGCTTGGTTGCTTGGCGATTTAATTTTTAATGCCAGTGGTCAAAACCTCAGTATCTTGAACGTTGCTTCATTAATCAGTTTAATCATATCTGTGGTTATGAGCGGCGCTATGCTCAAAACTCGTTTGTGGTTTATCTTGCCCGTCGTTTATAGCTTCGCTGCACTGAACTTGATGGCTGCTACTTTTCTTCCAAGCACCTTCATAAAGCATCTAGAGAATGACCCTAAACTGCTCGTTCATATCTCTTTGGCTCTATTCTCATACGCGACACTGACTATCGGCGCGCTATACGCCCTGCAACTCGCGTGGCTAGATCACAAACTTAAAAAGAAAAAAGCGTTGGTGATCAACCCTAACCTACCTCCTTTAATGATGGTGGAAAGACAGCTTTTCAAGATCATTTTGATTGGTAATGGTTTATTAACGGGTACTTTGCTGACTGGCCTTATCTTCGTACAAGATATGTTTGCTCAAGGAAAGGCGCACAAAGCGGTATTGTCTTTTATCGCTTGGGTTATCTACTCCATCCTTTTATGGGGTCACTACCAAAAAGGTTGGCGTGGACAGAAAGTCACTTGGTTCGCACTTGCCGGCGCCAGCATGCTCACATTGGCCTACTTCGGTAGCCGCTTCGTTCAGGAAATCATCCTGAACTAGTCTGTAAAATAAAGGCAAGGTCTCACACACCTTGCCTTTAAAATATTGAGTCCGTTAGATTCAATTGACATCTCGACCATGTTCGGTCATAAATTAATCAAGATACACAAATAGGAAAAGAATAGTTTTGGACGACATATCAACGGGTATCTTATTTGCGCTACTCGCGTGTCTCATTGTAATTTCTGGTTATTTCTCTGGTTCCGAAACGGGCATGATGTCCTTGAACCGCTACCGTTTAAAGCACTTGGCCAATACGGGTCATAAAGGTGCCAAACGCGTAGAAAAACTTCTGAACCGCCCAGACAGATTGATTGGCCTCATTCTCATCGGCAACAATCTCGTCAACATTCTTGCATCTGCGATCGCTACTATTCTTGGTATGCGCATCTACGGGGATATCGGTGTGGCTATCGCTACTGGTACCCTGACTCTCGTGATCCTCGTATTCGCCGAGGTAACCCCAAAGACTATCGCTTCTCTATTTCCTGAACGTGTCTCTTACGCCAGTAGCATCCTTTTGATGGTGCTGATGAAGGTACTGTCACCGTTGGTGATTTTAGTTAACTTCATTACCAATGGCTTCATTCGTATCTTAGGTGTCAAAGCCAGCCATGATGCAACCGACCACTTGAGCTCCGAAGAGCTTAGAACCGTGGTAAATGAAGCCGGTAGCTTAATCCCTCAACGTCACCAAGATATGTTGGTGTCTATTCTGGATTTAGAGCACGTCACCGTGAACGACATCATGGTGCCGCGTAATGAGATTACTGGTATCGACATCAATGACGATTGGAAATCGATCGTTCGTCAACTTACCCACTCGCCTCATGGTCGCGTAGTGCTGTACCGTGACCAAATAGATGAAGTGGTCGGCATGCTTAGGCTGCGTGAAGCTTACCGTCTGATGCTTGAAAAGAACGAATTCAATAAAGAAACCCTGTTGCGTGCCGCGGATGAGATCTACTTTATTCCTGAAGCGACACCACTCAATATTCAACTGCTTAAGTTTCAACGCAATAAGCAGCGCATCGGTTTGATTGTTGATGAGTATGGCGACATCAATGGTTTGGTTACATTAGAAGATATTCTAGAAGAGATCGTAGGTGAGTTTACCACCTCAATCACCCCAAGCTTATCTGAAGAGATTACTCCGCAAAGCGATGGCAGCTTCTTGATTGAAGGCAGTGCCAATATCCGAGACATCAACAAAGGCTTACAGTGGGCACTGCCTACCGATGGCCCAAGAACTCTGAATGGTTTGATACTGGAACACCTTGAAGATATTCCAGAGAGTCACCTCAGTGTTCAGGTAGCCAGCCACCCAATGGAAATTGTTGAGCTTGAAGAGAACCGCATCAAACTGGTTCGCGTGTTCCCACAGATCGTGAACGGCTAACTGAGTTATCACTGAATCTCTGTCTCGCCCTAAAATACGTTGACGAAAAAGGCCCGGTTCATTGAACCGGGCCTTTTAGTATCTAACTCGCCCTATCTAGGGTAGCTATCAATGACTAGTCGATCTTAAGCTCTTGCAGCATAGACTCTGGCAGTGCCAGTTCATCATTCTTGTTTACAGAGATGCCTGCAGCGATGATCGCATTCGCGATCTCTTTCGCTTCATCCAAAGAGTGCATTGCCGCGGTACCACATTGGTATTCGTTCAGCTCAGGGATCTTATTCTGGTTCTCAACTTTCAGTACGTCTTGCATCGCTGCCAACCAACCGTCAGCCACTTGTTGTTCTGTAGGCGTACCAATCAGGCTCATGTAGAAACCAGTGCGACAGCCCATCGGTGAGATATCGATGATCTCTACATCTGAACCGTTCAATTGATTACGCATGAAACCAGCATATAGGTGCTCTAGAGTATGGATACCTTTCTCAGATAGGATGTCTTTGTTTGGCGCAGTAAAACGCAGGTCAAACACAGTGATGGTATCCCCTTTTGGGGTTTGCATTGTTTTAGCAACACGAACGGCAGGTGCGTTCATGCGTGTGTGATCAACAGTGAAACTATCTAATAAAGGCATTGCTCTTCTCCATGACGGCTGGCTTTAGAAAAACCAGCTTCGATTGTCTTCTAGTTCTTTGCGGCACTGTTTCAGCTGCCATCCATAATCTTTTGCTTGCTGTTCGACTTTGCGCGCCACCTTAATTAGCGATGGCTTGCTGTTGTATGACTTACGCTTATAACCACCACGGCCTTCATGATAAGCCAGGTATTGGTTATATGGGTCCCATAGTGAGATGCCCAATTGACGACGCGTCTCGCTGGTATACCAACCGATGAACATCAATGCATCATCAAAGTTGGTTCTTGAACCACCGTTATTGGTCGCCTTTTGGAAGTCTTCCCAAGCAGGATCTTGAGCTTGTGCATAACCGTAGGCACTGCTTACACGCCCCCACGGTATAAAGCCAAGAATGTAATCTTTAGGTGGGCGCGCATCATGACGATAGCTACTCTCTTGTTTCACAAAAGCCATCGCAACGTTAATCGGCGTTCCCCATTCTTCTTGCATATCCAAGGCATCTTCATACCATGAAGGGTGCTCTCGAAAGATGCTACACAAATTATCTTGCTGCTTTGGCGGTGGCGTTGCACATCCAACCAACAGGCTAGAGACAACACCAACAGTCACTACAGGTAACCATTTACTACTCACTCGAGTAGGCTGACCTAATAAGGCTTGCTTCCTTTCCACCAAAGTCTCGCTATGCTTTTAAATACGAAAAATAATCCGCTAAGAAGCTATCAAAATCTTGAGTGCTTGCTTCTTCACTTTGTTGCTGAGCAATCACAGAACGTTGAACTTCTGCTTCCATCAACTCAGCTGAATATACTTTGTATTGGTGAGCTTTGTGTTGCTGAGCGTACGTTTTACCTAACGCGCAACCCACTTTACCTAAGCCGCCCAATTTTTTGGTCTCTTCTAGCAACTGGCCAGAAATAGTTAGCTCAGGGTTATCAATCCAAGCCTCAAGCGTATCGCATGTTTCTTGGTATGCACGACCGCCTTGTTCTGCGTCCATCATTTCGGCAATAGAGCGTAGATCTTTAAATACACGCTTCGCCCAATCTTGCAGAGACAAGCGCTCGCCATGACAACCAATTTGCAGCTCTAGACCAGCTTGACGACCTTCTAAGATCACCTTGTTCCAGTTGTCGCGCCAGCACTCAAGTTCGCAGTTATCCATCTCAGCAGAGTCTGTTAGTACACTCCACGTTAGGAATAGATCCAAGAAGCGAACTTGCTGTTCGGTGATACCGATTGAGCTGAATGGGTTTACATCGAGAGAACGCACCTCGATGTACTCAACACCGCCGCGAGCCAACGCTTCAGATGGCTTCTCACCACTTTTTGCCACACGCTTAGGACGGATTGGAGCGTAAAGCTCATTCTCAATTTGCAGTACGTTGCTATTTAGCTGACGGTATTCACCATCAACCTTAGTGCCAATTTCGGCGAATTCTTCTGATGGCGTACGAATCGCTTGATTCAAACCTTCAAGGTACTGACCCAGGCTGTTGAAGCCAATCTTCAATACACTTTGCGCACTGTTCGTGTAGCCAAGGTCGCTCAGGCGCAGTGCCGTTGCTTTTGGCAGATACAATGTCTCACCAACCTTTTCAAAAGGTAGGTTTGTTTCTCTTCCTTTGATGAAAGAAGAACATAGCGCAGGTGAAGCACCGAAGAAGTATGGGATTAACCAACCAAAGCGGTAGTAGTTACGAATCAAACCGAAGTAAGCATCTGACTTAGATTCACAACGCGCTTCTTCAGTTTGCTCTCCAAACAGGCTATCCCAAAAGCTTTCTGGGAAAGAGAAGTTGAAGTGAACACCAGAGATAATCTGCATCAGGCTACCGTAACGACGTTTTAGGCCTTCACGATATAAGGTCTTCATCTTACCGTTATTCGAGGTGCCGTATTGCGCTAGCTGAATGTAATCTTCACTGCCAACGTAACAAGGCATAGAAAGCGGCCATAGTTTTTCGCCGTCTAACTTGGTTTGCGTGAAGTGATGGATATCAGACAACTGATTCAAAAGCGTCGGAACGTCGTTAGAAACAGGCGTGATAAATTCCAGTAGCGACTCAGAGAAATCGGTCGTTACCCATTCGTTCATCAACGCAGATCCCAAAGCCTCAGGGTGCGGCCCAGTAGCAAGGTGCCCATCTTCCGTGTAGCGTAATGTTTCCCTTTCAACACCACGACCAAATTGAGAGAAGGTCTTAGGGTTGGTTGCAACTTGCTTTAGTCGCGCAGCAAAATCAGTCAAAATTCAGTTCACTTATCTTATATTGTTCTGATTAGAACTATCATAAATTAGGTTGGAGGAGAAAAGTAGAGTCTCTTCCCTCCCCCTTTAATGTGTACTCTAACGAATGATTTCAAGCTCTTCTATTGGAATATCTAACTTTTCTAATTGCGGGCGAAGCGAAGTCGCGTCACCAACAACGATTATTTGATAATCATTCGGGTCAAACCATTTCTTAGATAGCTCGTTTAAGCTCTCTTTTGAAACCGTTTCAACTATCTGATTACGCTGTTGTAGGTAATCTTCATCAAGGCTCAATGCAACAATATTACTCAACAACCCCGCCTTTTGACTTGGCGTTTCGTATTTAAGTGCATCTTGTTGACCGACGGCAAGGCGCATAAATTTCACCTCTTCGTCAGTTAATCCACTTTGGCTAAACTCATTCAGCTCATTAATAAACTCTTGAATCGATGGAACCGTCGCATTCGCCCTTACCTGCGCGCTAAATACCACTGCGCCAGTTTCACGAGTACTTGCGAAGTAACCGCTTGCACCGTAAGTGTAGGCTTTGTCTTCACGTAGGTTCTGGTTGATACGGCTATTGAAGTTGCCCGCTAAGTTAAAGTTAGCTAACTGGCTCAAATACAATTCGCCCGTCGCATCAAACGGCAGGCCCTTACGAACCAAGCGAACAATGCTTTGCGGCGCACCCGGTTTATCAACTAAGTACAGGTGCTGACCAGAAAGCTCTTTAACGATCTGTGGACGCGTTAATGGTGCCGCATCGCCTTGCCACTCTTCAAAGAATTGTAGCTGTTTCCCTACCTCTTTCTTCGAGATGTCTCCCACCACAATAATATTGGCACCTTCTGGTGTGTAATGTTGCGCATAGAATTTTTTCACATCGTCTAAGGTCAATTTCGATAGAGATTCCTTAGTACCATCACTTGCACGAGCAAAAACAGTGTCACCAAACAGCACTTCACGGGTTGCTTGAGAAGCCATCCAGCTTGGCTGCTGATGCTGATACACAACGCCTTCTAGCATCTGTTTCTTAACGCGCTCAAAATCTTGCTCATCGAACTTAGGATCGAATAGAACCTCTTGCACAATCGCTAAGGTTTGAGGCAAGTTTTTCTCTAGCGTCGAGACTGAAATATCTGTGGTGTAGCTGCCCGCACTAATGCTCACGCTGCTACCAAGTTTATCTAAGGTCGCTTGTAACTCTTCAACGGTTCGTTTAGTTGAGCCTTCTTCCATCATCGAAGCCGTTAGGTTCGCTAGGCCTTCTTGCCCTTTGCGAACATAGCGTTCGCCTGCAGGCAATTGAATTTGCAGCTGTACTGTCGGCGTTTCACTGGTCACGGTACCAATTAAGTCAGTGCCATTTGCAAAGTGCATGCGGTACAACTCAGGCATGGTCGCCTCAACACCAAAGTTCACTTCTGGCATCACACTGCGATCAAAGGTATCCGGTGCCTTTCTGAAATCCAGTTGATCTTCCGTCACCTTGCTGTATTCCGGCAACGTACGTGGTGGCGTGGTAAAGGTCGCTTCACGAACCGCCAAATCGAGCTTTTTCTTAGGAACCACACTCAAGGTAACCTTGTGCTTACCTTCGATGAAATCTTGGTATGCCTTGCTCACGCTCTCAGGCGTCACCGCTCGGATTTGATCGAGTTGTGATTCAATGCGATCAGGCTGACCATAGAAGGTTTGGTTCGACGCGAGTTGCGACACCTTACCTTTAACGCTTTGCAATGCAAAAACAGCATTCGCTTCGGCCATGCCAGTGATCTGGTCTAAACGCTCTTGCTCAACGCCCTCTTTCGAGAATTGCTCCAGGGTATCCATCAGCTCTTTATTGAGAACCGTCAAATCGCCTTTTTCACCTGAGTTGCCCATTGCATACACGTACATGGTACACGCCAACTCAGCACAATCATGGAAAGAGCCAGCGCTGACGGCCTTCTGCGTTTTTACGAGGTTTTGATATAGGTAACTGTTGGTACCTGAACCTAACACGTTAGACAATGCATTCAGTGAAGCTTGCGTCTCTTCACCGCGATACGTTGTTGGCCACCCCACCAGCACCATCGGCTGACGAATATTGTCTTCTAAGGTGATGTATTTATCTTCTGTTAGAACAGCAGGTTGCTTCTCTGCCGCCTTCACTTCAGGGCCTTGAGGAATTGAACCAAAGTACTTGTTAACCCATTCTAGCGTGTCATCAACGTCGATATCACCACCAATCGTTAACACGGCATTGTTTGGGCCGTACCAACGCAGGAAGAACGCTTTAAGATCATTCACGTCAACACGGTCAAGATCTTCAACATAGCCGATTGGTTGCCAAGAGTAAGGGTGACCTTCAGGGTAAAGCGCTTCGCCCATGCGTTCCCACATCAAGCCGTAAGGACGATTTTCGTAGCTCTGCGCTCGCTCGTTCTTGACCGTGCCTCTTTGAACCTCAAATTTCTTCTGAGAAACAGCATCCAACAAGAAGCCCATTCGGTCTGATTCTAACCACAACATTTTCTCAAGTTGGTTAGAAGGAACAGTTTCAAAATAGTTGGTGCGGTCACGGTTGGTCGTGCCGTTTAACGAGCCACCCGCTTCGGTAATGATCTTAAAGTGCTGTTGGTCACCAACGTTCTCTGAACCCTGGAACATCATGTGCTCAAAGAAGTGAGCAAATCCCGACTTGCCTATCTCTTCACGTGCTGAACCGACGTGATAAGTTACATCAACATGCACCAACGGATCGGAATCATCAGGGGAAAGAATAACTGTCAGACCGTTTTCAAGCTGATACTTGGTGTAAGGAATCACTACTTTATCTTTAGAGGGCTTAACCTCTTCTAACAGAGTGACACCTTCAGGTAACGAGGAAAAGAAGGGCGTTGAGCTAGGTACATTGTAAGAACAGCCAGCAATGGCGATAAGAGAAAATGTACCAAGTAAAACCTTTTTCATAGGTTCTCCTTAGAAAAAACCGAAGTAGATAGCAGCAAGTAAGCTATAGCGAGCGGCTTTGCCAATCGCTATCAAAATAACGCTAGGGATGAATTTCATTCTTAGCCAACCCGCAGCGAGACACAAAGGGTCACCAATGATCGGTAACCAACTAAATAACAGTGTCCAGTAGCCATAACGACTCAGCCAAGCCATAGCCTTATGACCATGCTTTTCAGATTGAGTTCGATTAGGCAACCACAAACCAATCCAATAGTTAGTCAGGCCGCCTAAGGTATTGCCTAATGTCGCCACCAGAATGATCGATGAGGTTGAAAACTGATCTAAGCTCAATGCAGCCACAAGGCTAGCTTCTGAACCACCGGGGAGTAACGTGGCACTCAAGAAGCCACTAATGAAGAGTACCCACAGCGCCGAGTCCGAGAACCACAGCGCGATATTTTCAAAAAGGGAGTTAAAAAATTCTAACACTGCCTATCAACTTTCTTGCATTTTAAGTAGCACCTTGCCTCTGGTGTGTCCGGTTTCAACCTGCAGGTGCGCCGACTGCGCCTCGTCTAATTGGTAGATACCTTGAATTTCTGTTTTGAGTAATCCGACACTGACCATGTAAAGCATAGTGTCCATTTGCTCAGGGCTTGGTTCAACCAGCATGCCTGATGCAGTAAAACCTAATAGTGTGGCTTTTTCGCAGATAAGTTCTGCAGATAGAGTCGGCACAGTCACGACTCGCGCGCCATCTTTTAGGCACTTCAATGCATCAAGCGCGGTATCGCCACCGACCAAATCAATCAACACATCGACATCAGATACTCTTTCTGATGCTGGCGCAAACTTATAGTTAATCGCGTGAGCACCTAGCGTCGCAAGGTAATCAAGATTGGCTTCGCTGCAGGTTGTGTAAACCTCAGCTTTTGCTGCCACTGCAATTTGAACCGCAAGGTGACCAACGCCGCCCGCGCCCGCTAAAATAAGCACGCGGTCGCCTTCTTTCACTTCGGCTTTGTTGAGCGCTTGTGCCGCTGTTTGACTCGCAAGTGGTAATGCAGCTGCCGCTTCTAGAGTGACAGAATCAGGAACCATACTTAATGCAGCTTCTGGAACACACACATATTGGCTGTAACCGCCACCTTGCAGTGGAAAACCAATAAAGCCAGCCACGTTATCACCAACAGTAAAGCGTTCAGCCTGTTCGCCTAGCGAGACAATTTGCCCTGAAATATCGTAGCCAGGCACCCAAGGCAGGTTATCTTTGTTTTGTGCTGCCGCCCAACCAAGACCCGCTCGGGTTTTGACATCAATCGGATTAATGCCTGAAAAGGAAACTTTAACCACCACTTCTCCAGCCTTAGGCTCAGGGATCGCACTGGTTTGAATACTTAGGTTTTCGACGCCGCCGAATTGAGTAATCGCAATCTGTTTATTTTCCATTCCACATTTCCTTGATTGATAAAAGCCCTAGTGAGCAAGCACCCTAATTAATAAAAAGAAAGGGATGCGAAAGCATCCCTTTGACTATAAACCATTTAATAAGGCTAAGTTAACCGCTCATTCGTAAATTGACGACCAATTAACGTAACGATACATGACCCAGCAAATCCACTAGCCCACGAGAGCTAATAGAATGCCCGCCGCAACCGCACTACCAAGTACACCGGCTACGTTCGGACCCATTGCATGCATCAATAAGAAGTTCTGAGGGTTTGCCTCAAGACCAACCTTGTTCACAACACGTGCCGCCATTGGAACCGCCGATACGCCAGCTGCGCCAATCAGTGGGTTGATGTCCTCTTTCGAGAATCGGTTCAACACCTTAGCCATCAATACACCACCCGCCGTACCGATACTGAACGCGACCGCACCTAAACCTAGAATACCCAGTGTTTCTAAGTTCAAGAACGTATCCGCTTGAAGCTTAGAACCAACCCCTAGACCTAGGAAAATAGTTACAACGTTAATCAGTTCGTTTTGAGCTGTTTTTGAAAGGCGATCAACCACACCCGCTTCACGCATTAAGTTACCCAAACAGAACATACCAACTAGAGGTGTTGCTGAAGGTAGGAACAAAATCGTCATCAGTAGTACAGCAAGCGGGAAAAGAATCTTCTCGGCTTTGCTAACGTGACGAAGTTGAGCCATCTTAATTTTGCGCTCTTCAGGAGACGTTAACGCTTTCATGATTGGTGGCTGAATGATAGGAACCAAAGCCATGTAGCTATAAGCCGCTACTGCAATGGCACCTAAAAGATCCGGAGATAACTTGCTTGCCAAGAAGATCGCAGTTGGGCCATCGGCACCACCAATGATCGCAATTGACGAAGCATCGGCCATCGAGAACTCCATTCCTGGAACGTAGTTCAGCAAGATCGCGCCAAATAGCGTCGCGAAGATACCAAACTGAGCCGCAGCCCCTAGCCACAACGTTTTAGGGTTCGCAATCAACGCACCGAAGTCCGTCATCGCACCAACACCCATAAAGATCAGCAGTGGGAAAATACCTGTCTCAATACCAATGTAGTAGACGTAGTAGAGCAAACCACCTGGATCAGTAAACCCAGCATTTGGAATGTTTGCTAATACAGCACCAAAACCAATAGGCAGTAGAAGTAACGGTTCAAATCCTTTACGAATTGCCAAAAACAACAGTAAGCAACCAACCAGCATCATACAGATCTGGCCGAACTCAAAGTTCGCAATCCCTGTTTCAGACCATAAGGTCATCAATCCTTCCATGGTACTCCCTTACGCTAAGCTTAGTAGTGGAGCGCCTACAGTAACTGCATCGCCTTCTTTAACATTCAATTCTTGAACGATACCACCACGAGCAGCACGAACTTCCGTTTCCATCTTCATCGCTTCTAGGATTAGTAGAACGTCGCCTTCAGAAACCTCAGTACCCGCCTGAACGTTTACTTTAAAGATGTTACCCGCCAATGGAGCTGGAACCGCTTCAGCGTCAGACGCTGCTACTGGTGCAGCCTGAGCAGGTTTTGCAGATGGCGCCACCGATGTCAGTTCACCTTGTGGGCCAACTTCAACATCGTAAACTTGACCATCAACCTTCACGCTGTAGCTTTCAATACCACCAGAAGCTTGTACAGGAGCTGCAGCAACTGGAGCCGCAACTTCTAGCGTTGGTGCAGGTTCAAATGCTTCAGGATTACGACGGTTCTTAAGGAACTTAAGACCCACTTGTGGGAAGAGCGCGTAAGTCAGTACATCATCAACCGTATCTTCAGCTAGAGAGATACCCTCTGATTTCGCTTTCTCTAACAGATCCGTCGTTAACGTATCCATTTCAGACTTAAGTAAATCAGCAGGACGACAAGTAATCGGCTCTGCACCGTCTAGAACTTTCGCTTGCAGTTCAGCATCCACTTCAGCAGGAGCTTGACCGTATTCACCTTTCAGTAGACCAGCAGTCTCTTTCGTGATGCTCTTATAGCGTTCGCCCGTTAAGACGTTAATAACCGCTTGAGTACCGACAATCTGAGAAGTTGGTGTTACTAAAGGAATGTAACCAAGCTCTTTACGTACGCGTGGGATCTCTTCTAGAACTTCATCCATGCGATCGGCGGCGCCTTGCTCTTTAAGCTGGCCTTCCATGTTAGTTAACATTCCGCCAGGAACTTGAGCGATTAAGATGCGAGAATCGACACCTTTTAGCTGACCTTCCCATTTCGCGTACTTTTTACGTACATCACGGAAGTAAGCCGCGATGGGTTCGATTTGGTCTAGTTTAAGATTCGTGTCGCGCTCTGTACCTTCTAACATCGCAACAACCGTTTCGGTTGGCGTATGACCGTAAGTACAGCTCATTGAAGAAATAGCGGTATCTAGAATGTCGATACCCGCTTCAACGGCTTTAACCGCTGTTGCAGTCGATAGACCAGTTGTCGCGTGGCTATGCAGTGCCAGAGGAACGTCACACGATGCTTTGATACGTGTAATCAGCTCTTCTGCTTCATACGGCTTTAATAAACCTGACATATCTTTGATACATAGTGAGTGACAACCTAGGTCCTCTAGGCGCTTAGCCAAATCAACCCAAGTATCTGAATTGTGGACCGGACTGGTTGTGTAAGACAACGTACCTTGAGCGTGGCCACCAACGTCGATCGTTGCTTTCACTGCTTTTTCAAAGTTACGCACGTCATTCATCGCATCAAAGATACGGAATACGTCCATGCCGTTTTTATGGGCACGTTCAACAAATTTTTCTACTACATCATCCGCGTAGTGACGGTAGCCCAATAGGTTTTGACCACGCAGTAGCATCTGCATTGGTGTGTTTGGCATCGCTTTTTTCAGCTCACGCAAACGCTCCCATGGATCCTCGCCAAGAAAACGGATACACGAATCAAACGTCGCGCCGCCCCAAGTCTCAAGTGACCAGTAACCGACTTTATCCAGTTCTGCCGCAATTGGCAGCATATCTTCGATACGCATACGAGTAGCAAATAGTGACTGGTGCGCGTCACGAAGTACCACATCTGTGATAGCTAGTGGTTTAGACATGCTCATAAACTCCTTTTTAATCCTTTAAATACTACTTAGCAGTAGACGCACGGTATTGATGAACCGCGGCCGAAATTGCAGCCACTACCTGTGGACTAACAGCTGAAGGGTTTGATTGTGATTTTTGAATTTTTTTAGGTGCTGCGATCGGCTCTGGTACTTCTTCTGGTACCAGTTTTGACATCAACCGAACGAGGTAAACTAGAATAGTTAGGAAAATAAAGACAACGGACATCCCCGTTATCATTAGAGTCGCCGCATCTCCTAGCAGGCTTCCAATATTAGTCATGTTGCTTCCTTTCTTCGTCATCCTGACATACGTACAGGATTTCAGCGAATAGTGATCCCGACCCATGGATTATCTCGATTGGTAAAAGTTTGTCAATTTTGTTTAAGGTTCTGTTACGGATAACGCACACATAAGGTTAATTATTCGCCTATCAGATCACATAAATCTGTCAAATACGTCATTTTTAGATATTTAAACTGTGACTTAAACGGGGCTTTTCTGGGAATTGATATGAGAAAGGTGGAATAACAAAGAAGAAATCAAGAACTACTTTAAATACAACAAGTTAAACAACGAACAAATTTAACATTGTCGCAACAAATTTGCAGCAGACATAAAAAAAGCCTCGTATAAACGAGGCTTTTTCTAATAATGTGGCGCGCTCTGGAGGATTCGAACCTCCGACCGCCTGGTTCGTAGCCAGGTACTCTATCCAGCTGAGCTAAGAGCGCACGGTTTTAATATCAATTCATTGTTACTCACAACGTATCAATATAAGGATTTCATTCTCATAAGAAAGAAGCCCTAAATAGTGGCGCGTCCTGGAGGATTCGAACCTCCGACCGCCTGGTTCGTAGCCAGGTACTCTATCCAGCTGAGCTAAGGACGCACGGTTTTCGATATCAGTATTTCCAATATCAGGAGCTCACAAGGAAACCCTAAAGAGTGGCGCGTCCTGGAGGATTCGAACCTCCGACCGCCTGGTTCGTAGCCAGGTACTCTATCCAGCTGAGCTAAGGACGCGCAGTTTTCGATATCGGTATTCCCAATATCAGGGGTTCATAAAAGAAACCCTAAATAGTGGCGCGCTCTGGAGGATTCGAACCTCCGACCGCCTGGTTCGTAGCCAGGTACTCTATCCAGCTGAGCTAAGAGCGCACGGTTTTAGTATCAATTCGTTGTAAACAACAACTCAATACAAGGATTTCTGTTCTTATAAGAAAGAAGCCCTAAATAGTGGCGCGTCCTGGAGGATTCGAACCTCCGACCGCCTGGTTCGTAGCCAGGTACTCTATCCAGCTGAGCTAAGGACGCACGGTTTTTGATATTAATTCTCGACGAACGATTTATCAATATCAGGATTCACATTCTTATAAGAACTAAACCCTAAATAGTGGCGCGCTCTGGAGGATTCGAACCTCCGACCGCCTGGTTCGTAGCCAGGTACTCTATCCAGCTGAGCTAAGAGCGCACGGTTTTAGTATCAACTTAGTCAATACAAGGACTTTCATTCTTAAAAGAAATAAACCCTTAAATAGTGGCGCGTCCTGGAGGATTCGAACCTCCGACCGCCTGGTTCGTAGCCAGGTACTCTATCCAGCTGAGCTAAGGACGCACGGTGTTCATTCATTAAGAATGAAGTTGTGAAATATATCACATTCTTCTTGCTACGAAGAAAAAAAAAGGCCATCGGCCTGTAATGAATGGCGGTGAGGGAGGGATTCGAACCCTCGATGCAGCTACAAACCACATACTCCCTTAGCAGGGGAGCGCCTTCGGCCACTCGGCCACCTCACCTAATTCATTATTCTCAAATCACTTACAAGTAAGAGAAGAGAGAATGGCGCGTCCTGGAGGATTCGAACCTCCGACCGCCTGGTTCGTAGCCAGGTACTCTATCCAGCTGAGCTAAGGACGCACATTTACATTGTCTAAATTGCTAATTTTAGACTCGCAAGAAATGGCGGTGAGGGAGGGATTCGAACCCTCGATGCAGCTACAAACCACATACTCCCTTAGCAGGGGAGCGCCTTCGGCCTCTCGGCCACCTCACCGTCTTGCGGAGGCACATATTACGTTTTACCGAAAATATGTCAAACACTTTATTGAAAAAAATTGGACAAAAACACTCAACCGTTTGCTATTTAATCAAAGCGCTTGCAAATTGAACTTATAAGATTCAAATCGCGCTTTTTCCCTTAAAAATTAAGGTGAAAGATTGGCAATAATAAACAGCCGAAAACAATTATCTAATTTCTCCAGCAGCAAGTGCTACCGCTGATGGCACAATACTACGGGATGCGTATTTTCGCCATAGGGGAAGCGAATAAATCTTGAGTTTTGCCAAACAAAATACAGAGCAACAGTTCTGTTCAACCTTGTCTGTATCTCGCAGCATCACAAAGCATTCACTTCACCACTTTGAGACCGATCCGTTATCCAACCCATCTATGTCCCAATCAGTGTTTCGGTTCCCCAAGATCAAAAAAGGCTAGCAACAATGCTAGCCTCTTCTCTACGCAAAAGTATTAGTAGTTGCCAGATGCAACGTTACCATTACCTTTTTCAGCTTGAATGCGCATGTAGATCTCTTCACGGTGAACAGATACTTCTTTAGGTGCGTTAACACCGATACGTACTTGGTTACCTTTAACGCCTAGTACAGTAACTGTTACTTCATCACCAATCATCAGTGTTTCGCCAACGCGGCGAGTCAAAATTAGCATTCTTTGCTCCTTGAGTAATCTCTAAATTTATCTAGCTACGAGAGCATTATCCAACAAAAGTTATATTTTCGTAAACTATCGATTGAGTTTATTTAACCAAAATGCACTTCTTTTTTAGGATAACCCTGTGTTTCACGCGCTACGATGTATGCATTGTGTAATATGTTAGCAGCCATATCGACTTGCGTTGGTGATATCACCAAAGTTAAAGACTGCTGCTGCAATAAGTGATGCTGTACATCAATTTCGCCTTCAGACAACAATCCATGTGAACTGACCACAATTTCTTGTGTTCGGCTTCCTACCACAGTTAACAAACTAACCTGTTCACTATTACGGATTTTCTCAGCAAAAACTAGTTTTAATTTGGCACTTATGTCTTGTTTAATAATGAGTGCTGCCCGTTCTGTTTCCTCGATCACACTACAGACTTCGATCCCCAACAGTTGGCAATGTGAAATGAAAGACGGTAAATCTTCATTCAAACACTCGATACGCACCATATCTCTTTGGATGGCGATGCCAGCAATATCATTCAAACACTGATTACCCGCGATCAATGTGCCCTCGCCTTGTTCAAAGCTTGAAAGCACTCGCAATGACACGTTGTGCTGCCATGCATACTGAACACAAGGAAGGTGCAATACCTTAGCGCCTCGGCGAGCCATCTCTTCCATAGAAGGAAAGTCTAAAGTATCTAATTTCTGAGATTGTTTTACGACTCTAGGGTCACAAGAGTAAACACCATCTACATCAGTATAGATCTGGCATTCTTTCGCCTGCAAGGCACCTGCAAGCGCGACCGCTGTAGTATCTGAACCACCGCGGCCTAATGTCGTGATATCACCTTTCGCATTGAATCCTTGAAAGCCTGCAACAATAACAATCTGGTTGTCATCTAGCAGAGCTTGAATCGGAGCAGTATCAATACGCTCAATCGCCGCATTATTATGATTAGAATCCGTGTGTATCTTGGCTTGATAGCCAGTCATCGATGTCGCTTCATAACCTAACTTGTGTAACGTCATTGCTAACAAGGCCATGGAAACTTGCTCGCCAGCCGTTAACAACACATCCAGTTCTCTAGCGTTTGGTACGCTATCAACTTGCGTGGCTAAATTAACTAACCGATTTGTTTCACCAGACATAGCAGAAACGACAACCACGATCTGGTTCCCTTCATTTTTCGCTTCAATGATTTTTTCTGCTACATGATGGATTCGTTCAATTGAACCCACCGACGTTCCACCAAATTTCTGCACGATAAGAGGCATTTTCACCCGTCCTCACCTTCCCAAGACCAATGTCTATATATGACAAAAAAACACACACTCCGCGTCAGGGCGAAGCAATAAAAAATTAACCAAGGAGTCTAACGCCACCATTAGACTTCTTGGTTAATCTCAATCAAACCTTGTTTAAACACACTTCCAATAGGCAAAATAAAAGATGCCCAATCAACTGATTGGGCATCTTTGTATCAATTACTTAAGCTTAAAGACGCTCTTCTAGCCAAGTACGCACAGATTTAAGCGCTTCTGGCAGTGCTGCAACGTCTGTACCGCCCGCTTGAGCCATATCTGGACGACCGCCGCCTTTACCGCCAACTTGCTCAGCAACCATCTTGACGAGATCACCCGCTTTTACTTTGCCGATTAGGTCTTTGGTTACACCAGCAATCAAGCCAACTTTACCGTCTGCTACGTTCGCGATCAGGATGATGCCGCTACCTACTTGGTTTTTAGCGTTATCAACCATAGTACGTAGGTTCTTGTTGTCTGCGCCTTCAATTGCAGCAACCAAAACTTTAGTACCAGAGATGTCTTCTACTTTGCCCATGATGTTTGCGCTTTCTGCAGCAGCCATCTTTTCTTTAAGCAGTTGGATTTCTTTCTCTAGCGATTTCGCTTTCTTAGCTGACTCAGCCAGTTTCTCTTCGTAAGCGTTAGCTTGAGCTTCTACTGCATCTAGTGCAGCTTCACCTGTTACCGCTTCAATACGACGAATACCCGCAGCAATACCACCTTCAGAAGTGATCTTGAATAGGCCGATATCACCTGTGTTTGAAGCGTGGATACCACCACAAAGTTCAGTAGAGAAGTCGCCCATAGATAGAACGCGAACTTCATCATCGTACTTCTCGCCAAACAGTGCCATTGCACCTTTTTCTTTCGCTGACTCGATGTCCATGATGTTCGTTTCAATCACATGGTTCTTACGAACTTGTGCGTTAACTAGACGCTCTACTTCTTTAATCTGTGCTGGTGTTACCGCTTCAAGGTTAGAGAAGTCAAAACGTAGGTTGTCTGGCTTAACTAAAGAACCTTTCTGAGCAACGTGCTCACCTAGCACTTCGCGCAATGCAGAGTGAAGTAAGTGAGTGGCAGAGTGGTTTAGTGAGATAGCAGCTCGACGCTCAGCGTCAACCGTTGCTTCTACTTTATCGCCCTTAGCAAATACACCTTCAACTAGCTCACCGTGGTGCGCAAATGCGTTACCTAGCTTCTGAGTGTCTTGTACTTTGAAAAGACCCGACGCTGTTTTTAGTGTACCAGCATCACCACATTGACCGCCTGACTCAGCGTAGAATGGTGTCTCTTCAAGGATGATGATTGCTTTGTCGCCAGCCGATAGTGAAGCAACCTCTTCGCCGTCAACGAATAGCGCAGAGATTTCACCAGCACCTTCAGTTGCTGTGTAACCACAGAACTCAGTGTTGGTGTCTACTTTGATTGTCGCGTTGTAATCCGTGCCGAATTGGCCTGCTTCACGTGCACGCTTACGCTGTGCTTCCATCGCCTTCTCAAAGCCTTCTTCATCGATAGTAAAATCGCGTTCGCGAGCTACATCGTTAGTAAGGTCAGCTGGGAAGCCGTATGTATCGTAAAGTTTGAAAACTGTTTCGCCGTCAAGCTCTTTGCCTTCAAGTGCATCTAGTGCGTCATTAAGAATAACCATGCCGCGCTCTAGCGTACGACCAAAGTTCTCTTCCTCAATGCGAAGTACTTTTTCAACCAGCTCTTGCTGTTTCTTAAGTTCATCTGCCGCAGAGCCCATCACTTCAGCCAGTACGCCCACAAGTTTGTGGAAGAACACGCCTTGTGCGCCAAGCTTGTTACCGTGACGAACTGCACGACGGATGATACGACGTAGAACGTAGCCACGACCTTCGTTTGAAGGCATAACACCGTCAGCAATTAGGAATGAACAAGAACGGATGTGGTCAGCAATAACGCGTAGCGATTGGTTAGATAGATCGTCATGACCAACAACTTCCGCAGTCGCTTTGATTAGCTTTTGGAATACATCAATTTCGTAGTTAGAGTGAACGCCCTGCATGATTGCAGAAATACGCTCAATACCCATACCTGTATCTACAGCAGGCTTAGGTAGCGGTTCCATTGTGCCGTCAGCGTGACGGTTGAACTGCATGAATACGTTGTTCCAGATCTCGATGAAACGGTCACCATCTTCTTCAGGTGTACCAGGACGGCCGCCCCAGATGTGCTCACCGTGATCGTAGAAGATTTCAGTACATGGACCACAAGGACCTGTGTCACCCATCGTCCAGAAGTTATCAGACTCGAACTGTTTACCGCCTTCTTTGTCGCCAATGCGAACGATACGGTCAGCAGGAACACCTACTTTCTTGTTCCAGATATCGAATGCTTCATCATCTGTCTCGTATACCGTTACCAGTAGACGATCTTTTGGCAGTTGAAGAGTTTCAGTCAGGAATTCCCAAGCAAATCCAATCGCTTCTTCTTTGAAGTAGTCGCCAAAGCTGAAGTTGCCTAGCATTTCGAAGAACGTGTGGTGACGAGCCGTGAAACCTACGTTTTCAAGGTCATTGTGTTTACCACCCGCACGTACACAACGCTGAGCCGTAGTTGCTCGAGTGTAGGCACGCTTTTCGGCGCCTAAGAAGCAATCTTTGAATTGGTTCATACCTGCGTTAGTGAATAGCAGGGTTGGATCGTTATGTGGAACTAACGATGAACTGTCTACGATTTGGTGTTCTTTGCTCTCAAAGAACTTAAGGAACGCGTTGCGAACCTCATCAGTGCTCATGTACATGCAGCTCTTCCTGAAAATAGTCGAGTTAGAATTTTGCCGTATTGTAGATCATGGTTAAGGCTTCGACTAGTTTTCTTGTAGAAAAGACACCCTTGGGCAGGATTTTAGTGGGAATTCGATAAAATGAAGAATATTCCACTATATCTTGCCGTGGAAAAGCAGAACTAAATTGACGACCTAGTACCGAAGAAACTCAGTCAACGAGAGAGATTTGACCAAAGACATGCTCGACGGAGCAGATCCAATAAAAAAGCCCCGCATAAAATATGCGAGGCTTTAAATTCTTTCAAAGCGGATGCTTCTTTCAAACATCCACTCTATAAAACGTGAGCTTATAGCTCTTCGTTTTCTTCTTCTTTCTCTACGTCTTTCTCTTCAAGAACAGCAGGAGTCAGTAGTAACTCACGAAGTTTAGTATCGATCTCTAGAGCAACTTCTGGGTTTTCACGTAGGTATTTACCAGCGTTAGCTTTACCTTGGCCGATCTTATCGCCTTTGTAGCTGTACCAAGCGCCTGCTTTTTCTACTAGCTTATTCTTAACACCTAAGTCGATAAGCTCACCTTCGCGGTTGAAGCCTTTACCGTAAAGGATTTGAGTCTCAGCTTGTTTGAATGGTGCAGCAATCTTGTTCTTAACGACCTTGATACGAGTTTCGTTACCAACAACTTCATCACCATCTTTAATCGCACCAGTACGGCGAATATCAAGACGAACAGATGCGTAGAACTTAAGTGCGTTACCACCTGTTGTTGTTTCTGGGTTACCGAACATCACACCAATTTTCATACGAATTTGGTTAATGAAGATAGCCATACAGTTAGACTGCTTAAGGTTACCCGTCAGCTTACGCATTGCTTGAGAAAGCATACGAGCCTGAAGACCCATGTGGCTGTCGCCCATTTCGCCTTCGATTTCTGCTTTTGGTGTTAGGGCTGCTACTGAGTCAATAACAAGAACGTCGATTGCACCTGAACGAGCCAGTGCATCACAGATTTCCAGCGCTTGCTCACCAGTATCTGGTTGAGAAACAAGAAGTGCATCGATATCAACACCAAGCTTTTGAGCGTAGATAGGGTCTAGTGCGTGCTCCGCATCAACGAATGCACACGTCTTTCCCACTTTCTGTGCTGCAGCAATAAGCTCAAGCGTTAGCGTTGTTTTACCTGATGATTCTGGACCGTAAACTTCTACGATACGTCCCATCGGTAGGCCACCAGCACCTAGTGCGATATCTAGAGATAGAGAACCTGTAGAAATAGTTTCTACGTCCATTGTGCGGTTATCACCAAGACGCATGATAGAACCTTTACCAAATTGCTTTTCAATCTGACCAAGGGCTGCGGCTAACGCTTTTTGTTTATTCTCGTCCATTTCTATCTCCACATAATCGGTTGTCTCAACAAGCGATCTAGAATCTATTTCTAACCCACATAGGGGTGACTAATTGGCTTTCATTATACTGTTGATTCATACAGTGTCTATACCTGTATGAAAATAATTTGTACAAATGTTACTTACCTTCCATTGATAGGTAATCATAAATAACTTGCAGGGCATGGTGCGTGGCTTGTTGGCGTACTTGTGATCTGTCGCCTGTAAATACATGCGTTTCTACTTTATCCCAGCCATTTAGCGCTTTCCACGCGAAGCATACTGTACCAACAGGCTTATCTTCGGTCGCGCCACCTGGGCCAGCGATGCCACTGATTGATACAGAGATCGTCCCGTTTGAATGTTGCAATGCCCCGCTCGCCATTTCTATTACGACAGGCTCACTCACGGCGCCGAACTCCATTAAGGTTTTAAGCTGTACACCGATCATCTCTTGTTTGGCTTCATTGCTGTACGTAACAAAAGCGCGATCAAACCATCCAGAGCTGCCCGCAATATCGGTGACTGCACTCGCGACACCTCCGCCAGTGCAAGATTCAGCCGTCACTAACACGTGTTTGTGTTTAGCGAGTAAATGTCCAAGCTGCTCACTAAGGTCTTGAGTCATCTGCATCATCTGCTTCCCTTTATTTACTGTCATATCATTTGGATTCGCATCTTTTCGCATCAGCCGCTTTTCGCACGAAACGCTTTCACGTATCCTAAGCCGCAATAGAAATAAACGAAAGAAGTTAACTGTGAAAGCCGATCAAAAACATACTCCCATGATGCAGCAGTATCTAAAACTGAAAGCAGAAAACCCAGAAATTCTGCTGTTCTACCGCATGGGCGATTTCTACGAGCTTTTCTACGATGACGCTAAAAAAGCCTCTCAACTCCTCGATATTTCACTGACTAAGCGTGGCTCATCAAATGGTGAACCGATTCCGATGGCAGGTGTTCCATACCATGCGGTTGAAGGATACCTTGCAAAGTTAGTGCAACTTGGTGAGTCCGTAGCCATTTGTGAACAGATTGGTAATCCAGCACTTTCAAAAGGCCCTGTTGAGCGCGCAGTAGTGCGTATCGTGACACCGGGTACCGTAACCGACGAAGCCTTGCTTTCTGAACGCGTTGATAACCTAATTGCAGCCATTTATCACCACAACGGTAAATTCGGTTATGCGACACTTGATATTACCTCTGGCCGATTCCAACTTTGCGAGCCAGAAACAGAAGAAGCGATGGCCGCTGAGCTACAAAGAACCTCTCCGCGTGAGCTGCTGTTCCCTGAAGATTTCGAACCCGTCGATTTAATGGCAAGCCGTAATGGCAACCGCCGCCGCCCTGTATGGGAATTTGAATTAGACACCGCTAAGCAGCAATTGAATAAGCAGTTTGGTACTCGCGATCTGGTTGGCTTTGGCGTAGAAAGCGCGAAACTGGGTCTATGTGCGGCTGGTTGTTTGATCCAATACGTGAAAGATACCCAACGTACTGCCCTCCCTCATATCCGTTCACTCACGATGGATAAACAAGATCACTCGGTGATCCTTGATGCTGCAACTCGTCGTAATTTGGAGATCACGCAAAATCTTGGGGGTGGTACTGATAACACCCTTGCCGAAGTACTTGATCACACTGCGACAGCAATGGGTAGCCGTATGCTTAAGCGTTGGTTACATCAACCAATGCGCAATATATCTGCACTCGATCAGCGCTTAGATGCAATTGGTGAAATGAAAGATTTGGCTCTATTCACAGAACTACAGCCAACCTTAAAACAGATTGGTGATATCGAACGTATTCTCGCTCGATTAGCACTTCGCTCTGCTCGCCCTCGCGATATGGCGCGTCTTCGCCAAGCAATGGAATATTTGCCAGAGCTTGCTGAAACACTGACGCAACTGAAGCACCCATACCTAACTCAACTTGCTCAATATGCTTCTCCTGTGGATGAGGTTTCTGAGCTGCTTGAACGTGCAATCAAAGAGAACCCACCGGTGGTTATCCGTGACGGTGGTGTGATTGCAGAAGGCTACAATGCCGAGTTAGACGAATGGCGCGACCTTGCAGCAGGCGCAACTGAATTTCTTGATAAGCTTGAGCAAGAAGAGCGTGAACGTCATGGCATCGACACGCTAAAAGTTGGCTACAACAACGTACATGGTTTCTTCATTCAAGTAAGCCGTGGGCAAAGCCATCTTGTGCCGCCACACTATGTTCGTCGTCAAACGCTGAAAAATGCTGAGCGTTACATCATTCCTGAGCTAAAAGAGCACGAAGACAAAGTACTTAACTCTAAGTCGAAAGCACTCGCTATCGAGAAACAGCTGTGGGAAGAGTTGTTTGACTTACTACTGCCGTATCTAGAGCGCCTACAAAATATCGCCTCTTCAGTATCTCAGCTTGATGTTCTACAGAACTTGGCTGAGCGTGCAGATACCCTTGATTACTGTCGTCCAACCATGACAGAGTCTGCTGGCGTACAAATTCAGGCCGGTCGTCACCCTGTTGTTGAACAAGTGATGGACGAACCTTTCATTGCTAACCCTATCGACCTGAATGATCAACGTAAGATGCTGATCATCACGGGTCCCAACATGGGTGGTAAATCGACCTACATGCGCCAAACGGCACTCATCGCATTGATGGCTCATATCGGTTGTTATGTTCCTGCAGAAAGCGCAACCATCGGCTCTATCGACCGTATCTTTACGCGTATTGGCGCATCGGATGATCTGGCTTCTGGCCGTTCAACCTTCATGGTTGAGATGACAGAAACCGCAAATATCCTGCACAATGCAACACCAAACAGCCTTGTGCTAATGGATGAAATCGGTCGTGGTACCAGTACTTACGATGGCCTGTCTCTGGCTTGGGCAAGTGCAGAGTGGCTAGCCAATCAAATCAATGCGATGACACTGTTTGCAACGCACTACTTTGAGCTAACTGAACTACCTAACCAACTTCCAACTTTAGCAAACGTACACTTAGATGCGGTTGAGCATGGTGATAGCATTGCCTTTATGCACGCAGTTCAAGAAGGTGCTGCAAGTAAATCTTATGGTCTAGCGGTTGCAGGTTTAGCTGGCGTACCGAAAGCAGTGATCAAGAATGCTCGTGCGAAGCTGACTCAGTTAGAAGCGTTAAGCATGGAGTCGCCAACATCGAAGCCAAGCGGTGTCGATATCGCAAACCAACTGAGCCTGATCCCAGAACCGAGTGAAGTAGAGCAAGCGCTAGCGAATGTTGATCCTGATGATCTAACTCCTCGCCAAGCATTAGAAGAACTTTACCGCTTGAAGAAGCTGCTTTAGTTTCTTACCAAGTAGCTTGTTATGGCCGTACTGCTATTTTGATTAGACGGCATGAAATACCAAAGCCACAAACAAAAAAACGCTGACTTAAAGTCAGCGTTTTTATTTGTCTTCTATTTAGAGAAGCATCATCCGTTCAATTAGTCGTTTTCTACGTTGAACAGGTTTTCCATATTCAGACCTTGCTTGATAAGAATCTCACGTAGACGGCGAAGACCTTCAACTTGGATTTGACGAACACGTTCACGAGTCAGGCTGATTTCGCGGCCCACTTCTTCTAATGTTGACGGTTCATAACCCAGTAGTCCAAAGCGACGCGCAAGCACCTCTTTCTGCTTAGGATTCAGCTCATCAAGCCAGAAAATCAACGAGTTCTTGATATCGCTATCTTGAGTTGAAACCTCAGGATCTGAATTATTGATGTCTGGAATAATATCCAACAGCGCTTTCTCACCGTCACCACCAATTGGCGTATCAACAGAGCTCACTCTTTCGTTTAGACGAAGCATCTTGCTCACATCACCAACCGGCTTATCTAGCTTAGAAGCAATTTCTTCTGCCGTTGGTTCATGGTCAAGCTTTTGTGATAGCTCTCTTGCAGTACGTAGGTAGATGTTCAGCTCTTTCACAACATGGATTGGCAAACGGATAGTGCGAGTCTGATTCATTAACGCACGTTCAATGGTTTGACGAATCCACCATGTCGCGTAAGTTGAGAAGCGGAAGCCACGCTCTGGATCAAACTTCTCTACGGCGCGAATCAAACCTAGGTTGCCTTCTTCGATTAGATCGAGAAGTGCAAGGCCGCGGTTGCTATAACGACGTGAAATTTTTACCACTAAACGCAGGTTACTTTCGATCATGCGTTTACGTGCTGCTTCATCACCGCGTAGAGCTCGACGTGCATATAGCACTTCTTCTTCAGCGGTTAGTAGTGGTGAGAAACCAATTTCGCCTAAGTAGAGTTGAGTGGCATCTAAACTTTTAGACGTAACTTCAACTTCTTCTTTCGCTTCAGTTTTCTTAGTGACTGTTCGTTTTGCTTTTCCAAGAGCTTCCGGTTCCGTGGTTGCTTGGTCAAGATCGAACTCTTCTTTGGTTACTGCATTGCTTATACTCATAACGCCTCCCCCTGGCGAAATTAGCATGACATTACAACTTCATATGTCGCTAAATGACTATGTCACTCCATACAATACGTAATTTTTGCATATTGTATTTAAGGTAAATATCGTTTTGGATTAACGGACTTACCTTGGTAACGAATCTCAAAGTGCAGCCTAACACTGCTGGCTCCAGAGCTTCCCATTGTTGCAATCTTCTGCCCTGGTTTCACACTTTGCCCTTCAGATACTAATAGTCGGTCGTTGTGCGCGTATGCACTTAAGTAATTATCATTGTGCTTCACAATCACTAGATTGCCGTAGCCTCGTAGTGCATTACCCGAATAAACAACCGTTCCCCCTGCAGTAGATACTATTGGCTGACCTCGCTGTCCTGCTATGTCTATGCCTTTATTTCCTTGTTCGCCTACAGAGAAACTCTTGATTACTCTCCCTTTAGTTGGCCATAACCATTTGGATACTTTATCACTTGTTGGTTTGGTGGGCGGTGTAACATTCTGTTTACCTTTAGAACCAACATACTCCTTTGATTTGGATTGTTCAACCTTCTTTGGTGGATCTTTTTTCACCACTTTGGTGGTAGTTTGAGCTGGAGCCGGTTTAGAGTTTTTGCTCTTTTGTGGTGTGGTTTTCGGTTTACTTGCCGCAGATGACGTTGTCGATGCCGCGACAGGCGCAGCAACTGCTGCTGCCGCTACCGTTGACTTACCATACGCTGGCGCGTTGTAGCTAGGACGCCATAACTTAAGCTTCTGCCCTGGGTGGATAGTGTAAGGAGCAGACAACTTGTTATAACCGATGAGGTCTTTAACGTCTTTATTGGTGACATAAGCAATGAAGTAAAGGGTGTCGCCTTTTTTAACTTCATAGTAACTGCCACGATAACTACCACGATCAATCGATGAGTAATTCTTGTTTAGGTTTGAAACGGGCGCAGGCGAATTCGCTGCACACCCAACAAGGGCACAGCTAAGCAGTAAAGTACTTCCTTTTAACAACTTCGAACGCATCGACTCTCTATCCACCTACACCATTAGTCTTTTATTAAGCTAGCTCACCAGGAACAAGAGGTACAAATCTCACCATCTCGATAACACTCGATAAAAACTCATCGCCGTGTCGAACGATCTTCAATAGTTGCTGTTCGTCATCACCGACTGGAATCAGTAAACGACCGCCATCTTTCAGCTGCTGCAGAAGCGCTTGAGGAATCGACTCTGCAGCGGCGGTGACAATAATCGCATCAAAAGGGGCTTTTGAAGACCAACCTTGCCAACCATCACCGTGCTTAGTTGAGATATTGTAGAAATCGAGTTGCTTCAACCTACGCTTGGCATCCCATTGTAGCGACTTTATTCTTTCAACCGAATACACATGATCAACAAGTTGAGCCAATACCGCAGTTTGGTAACCAGAACCCGTTCCGATCTCCAAGACACGGCTATCTTGTTGTAATTCAAGTAGCTCTGTCATTTTAGCAACAATGTATGGCTGTGAGATTGTCTGACCCTGACCGATAGGCAGCGCATTATTATCATAGGCTTGGTGATACATCGCCTGTGATAAAAAGCTCTCTCTCGGCAGTTGGTAAATCGCATCAAGAACCTTTTGATCCTGAATACCATTTTCAATCAGGAAAGTAATTAAACGCTCAGCTTGCGGATTACTCACTTACTTCTCCCCTAACCATGTTGCCATCGCACCCAACGACTCATGCGCCGTCAGATCAACCTGCAACGGTGTTACCGACACAAAGCCATGCTCAATCGCGTAAAAATCGGTACCTTCACCGGCATCTTGCTCTTTACCCGGAGGGCCAAGCCAATAGATATCGTGACCACGCGGGTCTTTTTGCTTGATCATATCTTCAGCGTGATGACGAGCACCTAAGCGCGTCACCTGAGTACCAGACAATTGTTCTAAGGCTAAATCAGGAACGTTTACGTTCAACAAGCGGTTGGTCGGGATTGGGTTTGCTAAATGTTGTTCGACAATACGACGAGCAATCGCTGCCGCTGTCTTAAAATGTTTTTTTCCCACCAGAGAAAACGCTACCGATTGAACGCCTAGAAAATGCCCTTCCATTGCTGCAGCCACCGTGCCGGAATAAAGCACGTCATCACCCAGGTTAGCACCGTGATTAATGCCCGTTAATACCAGATCAGGCATGTCATTCTTTAGCAGTTCGTTTAACGCAAAATGCACACAGTCGGTCGGTGTTCCTTGTACCGAATAGGTATTTTCAGTAATCTCTTGAACACGCAGAGGCTGTTCTAAAGTTAATGAATTTGACGCACCCGAGCGATTACGGTCAGGGGCAACAATGATAACGTCAGCAAGATCACGTAGCTCATTTGCCAGCTCATGAATACCTTGAGCGTGCACACCATCATCATTGCTGAGTAAAATCTTCATCTTGTATCCTTTCTTTTGTTCCCATGCTAAGCCAAGTCACTTAAATTCCAATATCAAGTGACTCAGCTCCAAGCAGAATCGTTATTGCTCGTAGCTTCTCTCTACGTGTACTTCTTCAACCAACTCTCGAACGATAGCGGTTGCGAAACAACCTGCGTCTAGAGAGAACTTAAGAGTGACATTATCTTCGTTCACTTCCCAAGTTAAATCGGTTGGTTTTAACGATGCTTCACGACGGTCATGCCGCATGCGGTTACCGCGAATCAGCGCCATTAGGTCAGGTTCAGAATCAAGATGTTTTTGCTCTAACGCTTGAGACTCATCAGTCGTTGGCAAAGTATTATCGCCAGCCAAAGCAACAGTAACCCATGCAGCGCCATTCGCGATGTCTTGGTTTACTGCTTCGATATTGTCCGCAGTTACCGCTAGTTGAGCGCCGTCTTTCATGACAATATCGCCAACCAATGCCGATGCAAACGCATCTTGCTCAATACGGTCTGAAAGGATCAGGTTGTAAATCCACGAACGAGCAGCAGAAAGGTACAAGCTGCGCTTATTCTGGTTACGAGTACGAACGTTATCGCGGCCCCAACGACGAGCTTCAGATAGGTTGTTACCTTCATTGCCAAAACGCTGAGCACCAAAGTAGTTTGGCACGCCCACTTGAGCGACTTTTTCCAAACGCTTGACCACATCATCGCAATCCGTTACTTCAGACAAGGTCAACTCAAATTGGTTGCCAACTAAATCGCCTGGACGTAACTTTTTGTTGTGTCGCGCTGTCGCTAAGATTTCAATGCTTGGGTACTGTGCTAAGAACCCTGAAAAGTCAGGCTCACCTTTTGGTAGGTGTACACTCAACCACTGCTCTGTCACAGCGTGGCGGTCTTTCAAACCCGCCCAGCTCACGTCTTTCGACTTAACACCGCAAGCTTTAGCCAGTTCATTGGCCACGAAGCTCGTGTTCTCACCCGTTTTACGGATGCGAACCATGAGATGCTCGCCTTCGCCGGTAAATTCAAAACCCAAGTCTTCATTAACGACAAAGTGTTCGGCTTTTGCTTTTAGTTTTGCTTTCGCAGTTGGTTTACCGTTTAGATAAGCCAATGAAGATAAAATATCTGACATGCTGTTCTTTTCGTGTTGGTGCTTACGCACTTTTGGTAATTAGGACCACCGCTTCACATGCGATGCCCTCTTTGCGACCTGTAAAACCTAAACGCTCTGTGGTCGTCGCTTTTACATTCACATTACTGATGCTGGTTTCTAAGTCTTGTGCAATAGCTTGGCACATAGAGTCTATATGAGGCGCCATTTTTGGTGCTTGCGCCATGATAGTAATATCGGCATTACCAATCACGTAGCCTTGCTCTTTTACTCGACGATAAACATCTTTCAGTAGCTCACGGCTATCCGCACCTTTCCATTCGTCATCGGTATCAGGGAAATGACGACCAATATCACCCGCAGCAATCGCACCCAATAGAGCGTCACATAACGCATGTAGGGCAACATCACCGTCTGAGTGTGCAATAAGACCTTGTTCATAAGGGACGCTCACGCCACCAATAATTACCGGGCCTTCACCACCAAACTTATGTACATCAAAGCCATGGCCAATACGAATCATCATTATTCCTTATTCTGACTTAAATAGAACTCAGCCAAAGCCAGATCTTCAGGCTGAGTAATCTTAAAATTATCTGAACGCCCAGCAATCAGTGCTGGTGATAAACCTTTCCACTCAAACGCAGACGCTTCATCGGTAATTGAAACACCTTGTTGCAAGGCTTCACTCAAGACTTTCCGTAAAGGCTTAGATCGGAACATCTGAGGGGTAAGCGCATGCCAGAGATCGACGCGATCGACCGTGTGTTCAATTTGTCCTTGAGCACCGCGTTTCATTGTATCGCGAACAGGCGCAGCTAAAATCGCGCCAACATCATGGGTCATAGCACCAGAGATCAGTTTGTCGATATCGCTCAATTGGATACAAGGCCTCGCGGCATCATGCACCATCACCCAGTCATTGAGTTGCTGTTGGGCAATATAGTCCAGAGCAGAAAGCACCGAGTCGGCTCTTTCCGTCCCGCCGGACACTCTGATCACCTGTGGATTAAGGTTAAGCGGTAATTCAGGGTAATAAGGATCATCATCACTGACCGCTACCACGATTTTAGACACCTGAGGGTGAGACAACAGTTTCTCAACAGTGTGCTCTAAAATCGTTTTACCGTGAATTTGAAGATATTGCTTGGGACGGTCGGCCTTCATTCGGCTGCCAACGCCCGCAGCGGGGACCACTGCAATAACGCTTTGAAGTTGGTTCGACATTAATGAGATTCCTCACCAATAATACGATAAAACGTTTCGCCTTCTTTCACCATTCCAAGCTCATGACGTGCGCGCTCTTCAATCGCGTCTAAGCCTTGGCGTAGATCGTCAATTTCCGCAAACATCTCAGCATTACGAAGATGAAGCTTTTCATTTACTTGCTGCTGAACTTGGATTTCGTTGTTCACACCGTAGTAATCAGAGATACCATTTTTACCGAGCCACAGTGTGTGTTGTAGCCAGCCAAACACTATGAGCAGTACTAAAGCAAAAATTCGCATAACACCTTTCGCCGGTTGAAAAAGAAGGAACTAGAATAAGGCACATATATACCATAATGAGCTTATTGGTGCGAGATATGTGGTGTCAGGGAATCAATAAGTCGGGGAGTCATTGTCAGGAAAACAATGAGATTCCCTACTCCTTCCTTCGTCAGTCTAGGGAATGACGAACTTTATATGTGACAAGGAGGAGCTTTAGAGCCTAGAGCTTCTTTCATTCAGTTTTCTACAGACAAAAAAATGCCCCGCATAAGCGAGGCATTCAAAAGTATTAGTGCATAATTCTAACTAGTTGGTGCTGTAGCAAGGCAACAAAGAAGATTCAGCTATGGAGCATAGTTTCCTATGTGACTTAGTGAATCTTCTGCAGTTAACGCAGCTACAGTGCCAAATAGGACGAATTATTGACCTTTAACTTCTTTAAGACCGTTGTAAGGAGCTTTAGAACCTAGAGCTTCTTCGATACGGATAAGTTGGTTGTACTTAGCAACACGGTCAGAACGGCTCATAGAACCAGTTTTGATTTGACCTGCAGCTGTACCTACCGCTAGATCAGCGATAGTTGCATCTTCAGTTTCGCCAGAACGGTGAGAGATTACTGCAGTGTAGCCAGCGTCTTTAGCCATCTTGATAGCAGCTAGAGTCTCTGTTAGAGAACCGATTTGGTTGAACTTGATAAGGATAGAGTTAGCTACGCCTTTCTCGATACCTTCAGCAAGAATCTTAGTGTTTGTAACGAACAGATCGTCACCAACGATTTGAAGCTTGTCGCCTAGAAGTTCAGTTTGGTGCTTGAAGCCATCCCAATCTGACTCGTCAAGACCGTCTTCGATAGAAACGATTGGGAAGTTGTTCGCTAGCTCAGCTAGGTAGTGGTTGAACTCTTCAGAAGTGAAAGTTTTACCTTCGCCCTTCATGTTGTAGATGCCAGCTTCTTTGTCGAAGAACTCAGATGCTGCACAGTCCATAGCAAGAGTAACGTCTTTACCTAGTTCGTAACCAGCAGCTGCAAC
This sequence comes from Vibrio sp. 10N.222.54.A3, assembly GCF_041474095.1. NCBI lineage: Bacteria > Pseudomonadati > Pseudomonadota > Gammaproteobacteria > Vibrionales > Vibrionaceae > Vibrio > Vibrio sp. 10N.222.54.A3. The sequence continues at coordinate 24,793 of NZ_JBFRTN010000041.1, read as the reverse complement.
AGCTTCTGCGATAACTTCTAGAGCTTCAGCGTTAGACTTAAGGTTAGGAGCGAAACCACCTTCATCACCAACTGCAGTGCTGTAGCCTTTAGACTTAAGAACTTTAGCTAGGTTGTGGAATACTTCAGCGCCGATACGTAGACCTTCTTTAAGAGTTTTAGCGCCAACTGGTTGGATCATGAACTCTTGGATGTCAACGTTGTTATCTGCGTGCTCACCACCGTTGATGATGTTCATCATTGGTAGAGGCATAGAGAACTGACCAGCAGTACCGTTTAGCTCAGCGATGTGCTCGTATAGAGGCATGCCTTTCGCAGCAGCAGCAGCTTTTGCGTTAGCTAGAGATACAGCTAGGATAGCGTTCGCGCCGAACTTAGACTTGTTATCAGTACCGTCTAGGTCAAGCATGATTTGGTCAACGTCAGCTTGTGCTTTAGCGTCAGTACCAACTAGAGCTTCAGCGATTGGGCCGTTTACAGCTTCAATAGCTTTAAGAACACCTTTACCTAGGAAACGTGATTTGTCGCCGTCACGTAGCTCAAGAGCTTCGCGAGAACCAGTAGATGCGCCAGATGGAGCAGCAGCCATACCTACGAAACCGCCTTCTAGGTGTACTTCAGCTTCTACAGTTGGGTTACCACGTGAATCGATGATTTCACGACCTAGAACTTTAACGATCTTAGACATTGAATGTTTCCTTCTCGTTGAATATATAAATGTCAAATTTAAAGGTAGCAGCACAACTTACGCAGCTACCTGTATTCCTTTTTACTTCTCTAACTCGCCGCGCTGGAACTCACCAGCCGCTTTAACGAAACCTGCAAACAATGGGTGACCATCGCGAGGTGTTGAAGTGAACTCTGGGTGGAATTGAGCAGCAACGAACCATGGGTGGTTCGGGTTCTCAATAACTTCAACCAGTTTCTTGTCCGCAGATAGACCCGATACTTTTAGGCCCGCTTTTTCGATTTGTGGACGAAGATTGTTGTTCACTTCGTAACGGTGACGGTGACGTTCATGGATCGTCGCGCTACCGTATAATTCGTAAGCTTTCGTCCCTTTCGCTAGGTGACAAAGCTGTGAACCAAGACGCATTGTGCCGCCAAGGTCAGATGTTTCTGTACGCTCTTCAACTTTACCTTCGCCATCAGTCCACTCAGTGATAAGACCAACAACTGGGTACTTAGTTTCAGTACAGAATTCAGAAGAGTGTGCCCCTTCCATTTTCGCAACGTTACGAGCGTACTCGATAAGTGCTACTTGCATACCTAGACAGATACCTAAGTACGGTACTTTGTTTTCACGAGCGTATTGAGCAGCAAGAATCTTACCTTCAACACCACGGTCACCAAAGCCACCAGGAACTAGGATTGCATCTAGGCCTTCTAAAACTTCTACGCCACGAGACTCAACGTCTTGTGAATCTACGTATTTAATATTAACGCTTAGGCGATTTTTCAAGCCCGCGTGTTTTAGCGCTTCATTTACTGATTTGTATGCGTCTGGTAGTTCAATGTACTTACCAACCATACCAATCGTCACTTCACCCGTTGGGTTAGCTTCTTCGTAAATTACTTGTTCCCATTCAGACAGGTCTGCTTCTGGAGCTGTGATGCCGAAACGCTTACATACAAGTTCATCAGTACCTTGAGCTTTAATAAGCTGAGGGATCTTGTAGATAGAGTCAACATCGCGCATAGAAATAACTGCATTTTCTTGCACATTACAGAACAGAGCAATTTTCTTACGCTCGTTCGAAGGAATGTTGCGGTCTGAACGACAAACTAGGATGTCTGGCTGAATACCAATAGACAGTAGCTCTTTTACAGAGTGTTGCGTTGGCTTAGTTTTCACTTCGCCCGCAGCTGCTAGGTATGGCACTAGAGTAAGGTGCATGAACATTGCGCGTTCACGGCCTAGTTCTACTGCTAGCTGACGAATCGCTTCCATGAATGGTAGAGATTCGATATCACCAACCGTACCACCAACTTCAACGATCGCGATATCGTGGCCAGCTGCGCCAGAAATTACACGCTCTTTGATAGAGTTAGTGATGTGTGGGATAACCTGAATAGTTGCACCTAGGTAATCACCGCGACGCTCTTTTGCTAGTACGTCTGAGTAAACACGACCTGCAGTGAAGTTGTTACGCTTAGTCATCTTGGTGCGAATGAATCGCTCATAGTGACCAAGGTCAAGGTCTGTTTCAGCGCCATCTTCCGTAACGAACACTTCACCGTGCTGAGTCGGGCTCATAGTGCCTGGATCAACGTTGATGTAAGGGTCAAGCTTCATCATGGTCACTTTAAGACCACGAGCTTCTAAAATAGCTGCAAGAGATGCTGCAGCAATACCTTTACCTAGAGAGGATACAACCCCGCCAGTAACAAAAATGTAATTTGTCGTCATGTTTAACCTGAAATTGGTTGAATGAGGGAAATGGACTACTTCTGGACGGGATGAAAATATACCAGAAGCCCCTTATCGCCACAACGTGAAATCTATCACACTGCTATTTTTTATTTTTTGCTTCAAATCAATTCATGATAAAAGCTTTGGTTATCTTTTCTCCGCCACTTTGACTTCATCCCACATGGAATCAAGCTGTTGTAGTGAAAAGTCAGTCAAATTTTTATCTTGCTGACGAACTTTTTGTTCCACCCCTTTAAAGCGACGCGAAAACTTGAGATTGGCTTTATTGAGTGCCGATTCTGGGTTTTTACCTAAATGTCGTACCAAATTGACCGTCGCAAACAGCAAGTCTCCCAACTCTTCTTCAACCAAATCTTCATTTGGCGTCACTTGAAGTGCCTCTTCCAGCACCTCATCGACTTCCTCTAAAACCTTATTAGCCACTGGGCCAATAGAGTCCCAATCAAAGCCATATTTCGCTACCTGTTTTTGAATCTTTGTAGCACGTGAAAGCGCAGGTAGAGAGTTTGGTATTGAGTCTAGAATACTTTCTTGAGTTTTGCCTGCCTGAGCTTTTTCTTTGGCTTTTTCAGCTTCCCAGTTGGCATTAATTTCTTCATCGCTCGCAAACTCGGTATCAGAAAACACATGCGGATGGCGGCGTGTTAGCTTTTCGTTAATGCCATCAACCACATCAGAGAACTCAAACAACCCCTGTTCTTTCGCTAACTGGCTATAGAAGATCACCTGAAACAACAAGTCACCCAACTCTTCTTGTAGGTTCGGCCAATCTTTGTTGTGAATCGCATCCACCACTTCGTACGTCTCTTCGATAGTATGCGGGACAATTGTTTCAAAATTTTGTTTTAAATCCCAAGGACAGCCACCTTCTGGATCGCGCAGCTTAGTCATAATTTGTTCTAGTTGTTCAATCGGGTGGCTCATGGTGCTTTCCTATTATTCTGTTTGATTGTTTTAATCTAATTCTTTTCTTAAAACTAAAAAAGGTGAGCAGCCAAAACCACTCACCTTTCTATTTTTCGTCATCTCCAAGAGTGAAGTATGAGCGAGTTGGGGATCTCAAACCGCTTGGCGAGATTCCCTATCACGTTCGTCCCTCACTGTAGGGAATGACATAAATGACACAAAAGGATCATCCAAGTCTCTTAACGCTCATTACATCTTTGATCTGCTCGACTCGACTTGTCACTCGGCTCAGAATCTCAATATTGGTCACTTCCAAATCGAAATCCATTACCGATAGCTGACGCTTGTAGTCGATGCGGCTCTTCATTGTCGTCACACTGATCTTCTCGTTCGAGAACAGTGAGGTGATGTCTTTCAACAAGCCATTACGTTCTAGCGCTTCAACACGCAGCGTTAGGATGTATGAGCCGACAAAGCCATTACCCCAAACGGTATCAATGATACGTTCTGGCGCATGCACGCTTAGCTCGCCTAGCTGTTCACAGTCAGCGCGGTGCACTGAGATACCACGACCTTGAGTGATGTAACCTTTAATCACATCACCTGGGATTGGCTGACAGCAACGCGCTAGGTGCGTCATTAGGTTATCAACGCCCTCAACCACTACCGCATCTTTCTTCGGACGACTCTGTTGTGCCGGCTTGTTTTCCGACTCAAGCAGTTTCTCTAGCGCTTTCTTGTCTTCTTCTTCCGCCGTTGGCTTATTCACTAGCGCATTGATGTGATTAACCACTTGGTTAATACGCAAGTCGCCACTACCAATACCTGCATAGAGTTCGTCTGGCGTATTCACGTTAAAGCGTTTTAGTGCGTATTGATCAGCATCTTTTAGGGTTGCGCCTACTTTCGCTAGCTCAACTTCCAGGATATCACGACCCGCTTCTAGGTTTTTCTCACGGCTTTGTGCGCGGAACCAAGCGTTGATTTTCGCTCGAGCTCGACCAGAATGAACAAAACCTGTGGTTGGATTTAACCAGTCACGAGATGGGTTCGGCTCTTTCTGCGTGATGATCTCAACTTGATCGCCCATCGATAGTTTATGAGTGAACGGTACGATACGCCCCGCTACTTTGGCACCGATACAGCGGTGTCCGACCATCGAGTGGATGTGGTAGGCGAAATCCAACGGGGTTGCGCCCATTGGTAAGTCGACCACGTCACCACGTGGAGTAAATGCGTATACACGGTCATCGAAGACTTGGCTACGTACCTCATCCAGCATCTCGCCAGAGTCCGACATCTCTTCTTGCCAGTCGATAAGTTTACGCAACCAAGTGATTTTCTCATCGTAGCCACTACGGCCGCTTGAAGCTCCTTCTTTGTACTTCCAGTGCGCCGCCACACCAAGCTCAGAGTCTTCGTGCATTTGCTTAGTACGGATCTGAATCTCAATGGTCTTGCCTTCAGGGCCAAGTACTACGGTATGAATCGACTGGTAACCATTTGGCTTAGGGTTCGCCACATAATCATCAAATTCGCTCGGGAGGTGCTTGTATTTAGTGTGTACCACCCCAAGGCCGGCGTAACAGTCTTGCAGCTGGTCAGCGATAATACGTACTGCTCGTACGTCAAAAAGCTCATCGAAGGCTAAGCCTTTCTTCTGCATTTTGCGCCAGATACTGTAGATGTGTTTTGGTCGGCCACTCACTTCAGCATTGATGTTTGAACGCTGCATTTCTGCGGTTAAATCATCAACGAAATCTGTGATGTATTGTTCACGAACGATACGACGCTCAGACAGCTGTTTTGCAATCTGCTTGTAGGTATCTGGTTGTTGGTAGCGGAATGCGTAATCTTCGATTTCCCACTTAAGTTGGCCGATACCTAAACGGTTTGCCAGTGGGGCATAGATGTTAGAACACTCTTTTGCGGCCGCGCGACGCACAGCATCAGGCGCTTTTTTTACCTCGATAAGGTTACAGATTCGTTCAGCGAGTTTGATGACTACGCAGCGGAAATCATCGACCATAGCCAGTAGCATGCGTCGAACGTTATCAACTTGACCCGAGGCAGCACTGCCTTCAAGGGTCACGTTTAACTGGCCTAAGGCCGCCATTTCTTCAACGCCATCGATCAACTTTACGGTTTCTTTACCGTAGCTTTCTTCAAACGCTTCGCGCTCAAAAACGCCGCTTGAGACGACGGGGAAAAGTTGTGCAGCAATTAAAGTGGCACGGTCCATGGACAAGGTGACCAAGATTTCGATCATCTCACGGCCACGCCAAAGCAAGAGCGATGCTTGCTCGTGATCTTTTAAAAGTTCTTCACAGTGACGATAAACTTTAATCAGTTTATTCGAGGTTTTTGCGTCTTGATTCAATGACGCAATCCAACTTTCTAGCTCAAACTGTTCGCTTGGGTTTAAATGTGCGCTTCGTACCGCAACCATCATGCCTTCCTAGTTATTATGTTTTATACCCAATTCAATATGACTAACTGGTTCCAAGTTAGTTCGACCATATTGATATCAGCGCAGGCTTCCCTGCGCCTTTGTGATTCATTTGAAGCCTTGTTTAAGGGCCTCTAAGCCTTGATAAAGAGAGCCATCGATTCTAGATGACTGGTGTGTGGGAACATGTCCAACATACCCAGTTTGGCTAATTGATAGCCTTGTTTTTCTAAGCTCTCAGAATCTCTAGCTAGAGTAGCAGGATTACACGAAACATAAACCACACGCTTCGCTCCTAACGCTGAAATTTGATCAACGATCCCACTCGCTCCCGCACGTGCCGGGTCAAGCAATACTTTATCGAATTTCTCTTTTGCCCAAGGCTGTGAAGATAAGTCTTCTTCAAGGTTAGCTTGGTAAAATTCTGTATTGCTTAACTGGTTTAACGCTGCATTAGATGCGGCTTGCTGAACCATTTCATCAACGCCTTCTACACCAACCACAAACGCCGATTGTTGCGCGATAGGCAGACTAAAGTTACCGAGACCACAAAACAGGTCTAGCACTCGCTCATCCGCTTGAGGCTCTAGCCACTCAATCGCTTGAGCCACCATCTGCTGATTCACTTTCTGGTTTACTTGGATAAAGTGGTTTGGCTCAAACGGTAACGTCACGCCAGTTTCGCTGTAAGAAGGTGTATCGCCGACTAAGCGAACCAACTTATCGGTTTCAGGCATCGAATACAGCGTAGCGCCTTCTTCTTTTGCTAACGCAATCAGCGCTTGCTCATCTTTTTCAACCAGAGGCTTAAGGTGACGTAGCACCATAACAGGGCCAGTATCGCCCAAAACCAATTCAACGTGTCCTAAAGACGTAAGGCTGTTGAAAGTGTTCAGTAAATTTTTCAGTTTTGGCAGCAACACATTAAGGCGAGGATCAAGCACGGCACAGTCGGTGATGTTTTCAATCTGCTTACTCTGCTTCTTACGGAAACCGAATTGAAGCTGTTGTGTCTTCTTATCAACAAATAGGCTGATACGTGCGCGACGTCGATAACCGGTTTCATCACCGACAATAGGTTGTGCAACTTCAGTGTTCGCCGTTTGGTATTGGCTCATCAGGTGCGTCAGAGATTGCGATTTATGCTCAACCTGAGAAGAGTAACCTAGGTGTTGAAGGTGACAGCCACCACACTGATTAAAGTGCTTACAAAACGGCTTTAAACGCTGCTCGCTCGGCTTCAATAACTTGATGAGTTTAGCTCGCGAAAACTTACTTTTGCTCTCAGTAAGTTGAATAACCACCTGCTCACCGGGCAATGCGCCATCAATGAAAACCGGTTTATTCTTTTGATAAGCGATGCCAGCGCCATTGTGATCCATTCGTTCAACCAAAACCGATTGATGCTTGGTCTCGAGTTGAGTTTTCTTTTTTGGTTGGAAAAAACGTGCCATTGCTTGTGCCTAATGTATCTTTTAATAAGTAATTGGTATCCAGGACTCACTATTATGTCTTGGAATCATTGTCGAACGTCACGGCTTTGATTAAGCTTACCGTTCACTTAACCGCCATTGTGTGCGTTATTTTCCCATATCCAGACCTCGATGTAATTAAAGAACATGACCAGATATGGCTTAAGAGCCCGTGTAATTACCTTAACTCTAGCTCCAACCCTGATTATTGGGTTGCTATTGAGTGCATTTTTCTCATTTAACCGCTATCAAGACCTTGAAGGTCAAGTGGTTAACACTGGTACTAGCATCATTGAGCCACTTGCGATTACGAGTGAATCAGGCATGAAGCTCGAAAGTCGAGAGTCTGTTCGTCAGCTTATTAGCTATGCGCATCGAAAGAATTCTAAGCTAGTGCGCAGTATCGCGGTGTTTGATGAGCGTCATGAGTTGTTTGTAACCTCAAACTTCCACCCCGATTTTGAAAGCCTGACCTACCCCAAAGATAAACCGATCCCGCATTTAAGCTCATCGAACCTTCTCGATAATACGCTGATTCTGCGGACACCTATCATCGCCGAAGGCCAGTACATCAATTCAGCCAACGGTCAGTCTCAAGCTAATCAAGCGATCGGCTACATTGCGATTGAATTAGATCTTTCATCACTTCGATTGCAGCAATATCAAGAAGTGTTCTCTGCATTCTTAGTGTTGATTCTCGGGCTTGGTTTATCGGGCGTGTTTGCGTTCCGCTTAATGCACGATGTCACTCAACCGATCACACACATGAAAAACATGGTCGACCGAATTCGTCGAGGTCACCTAGATGTGCGTATCGAAGGTAAGATGCATGGTGAGCTAGACTCGCTGAAAAACGGTATCAATGCGATGGCGGTATCGCTATCAGAGTATCACGTCGAGATGCAGCACAGTATCGACCAGGCCACATCAGATTTGCGTGAAACTCTTGAACAGCTAGAGATTCAAAACGTTGAGTTAGACATCGCGAAGAAACGCGCTCAAGAAGCGGCTCGTGTTAAGTCTGAGTTCTTAGCGAATATGTCTCACGAATTGAGAACGCCGCTGAACGGTGTGATTGGCTTTACTCGTCAAATGCTCAAGACTCACCTATCGAACAGTCAAACCGATTACCTGCAAACCATTGAACGCTCGGCAAACAACCTGCTTAGCATCATCAACGATATCTTGGACTTCTCGAAACTTGAAGCCGGTAAATTAGCCCTAGAGAACATCCCATTTGAATTCCAAGCCAGCCTTGAAGAGGTAGTAAACCTTCAAGCAACCAACGCTCATGAGAAAGGCCTAGAACTGACACTGAAGATCGACCCTAAAGTACCGCCAGGTGTGGTGGGCGATCCACTGCGTATTCAGCAGATCCTAACCAACCTAGTGGGTAACTCAATCAAGTTTACCGAGCGCGGCAATATTGATATCAGCGTTGAGCTGCGTTCACAAAGCGAAGACAACATCGAGCTGCAGTTCATGGTTCGCGATACGGGTATTGGTATCTCGGAGCGTCAACAAGCTCAGCTGTTCCAAGCCTTCAGCCAAGCCGATGCAAGTATCTCTCGTCGCTATGGTGGTACAGGCTTAGGTCTGGTTATCACCCAAAAACTGGTCAGCCAAATGGGCGGAGAGATCAGCCTAACCAGTCGTCTTCACCAAGGCTCTACCTTCTGGTTCACCTTGAGACTATCAACGACTGATATGCCGATGACAGAGCTGATTGAGACGCAGTGTCTGCAAGACAAACAACTGCTGCTTATCGAGCCAAACATGCAAGCGGCATCGATTACTCAGCAAATCCTAACCCAAGAAGGCTTAGTGGTAACGTATCGTTCGGTGATGCCAGATGAGACGACCTCGTATGACTACGTTCTGCTTAACCTAGCCGCCAACCAAGAGTATCAATTTGATACTGTGAGTGGTTGGGCGATCGGTGCGAAGAAGATTGCTCAAAACGTGATTATTGGTACACCAAGTACCGAGCTAGCGTTGGGTGAGCAACTAATGAAAGAGGTCGATGTTCAGTGCATCACTAAGCCTCTTTCTCGTAAGAAGTTGCTGCAAACTCTGGTATCGAATCAGGCACCTACCTTGATTGCACCAGCGATTGAAACGCATTCTGAAGAGAAGTTACCGCTTACTGTGATGGCAGTAGACGACAACCCAGCCAACCTTAAGTTGATTACCGCGCTGCTTAAAGAGCGTGTAGAAACCGTCATCAGTTGTACCAGTGGTCAGCAGGCGATAGACAAAGCGACAGAGACGCCATTTGATATCATCTTCATGGATATTCAAATGCCACAGATGGACGGTGTGACCGCTTGCCAGAACATCAAAAAACTGGCGAACAATGCGAACACACCTGTGATAGCCGTAACCGCGCATGCAATGATTGGCGAACGAGATCGACTACTTGAAGCGGGCATGGATGACTACCTAACCAAACCTATTGAAGAGCATGTTTTACAGCAGGTTCTGATTCATTGGAGCCCGACCTCTGAGGTTGAGCACATCGAAAAAATAGATCCAGACCACCCAGCGGTCTCTGCTGAAGTCGACAACGGTCCGGTGTCAGAAACTGAAGCCAGCGTGCACACAAACATCATCATTGATTGGCAAGCTGCGATGAAACAAGCCGCCAATAAAGAAGACCTCGCACGCGATATGCTGCAAATGCTCGTCGACTTTATTCCAGAGGTGTATGAGGCAGCAGACAAAGCGATAGAAGACAGTGACTATCCAGTTGAAGAGCTGATACACATCATTCACAAGATGCATGGCAGCAGCTCGTACAGCGGCGTACCAAGGCTAAAATCGGTATGTGCGACAATAGAGAAAGAGCTGCGTTCAGGTACTTCTGTTGAAGACATTGAACCTGAGCTTTTCGAGCTTCAGGATGAATTAGATAAGGTTCAAGCAACCGCGATTCACTACTTGAAACCGGCGAAGGCCTAGCGGGTACTTGTTACTCACTAGTATTCTTTAGAGGGTTTACCCGCCAATAAAAAAGCAGAGCTCATGAGCTCTGCTTTTTTCTGTCTAGAGCCAAGAGCACTAGATATAAAGTCGCGATAATCTGTTTACGATTCGAGTAACACCGTTGCCACAGCGTAGTGACGCTCATCCGAGATAGTCAGATGAATCGATGTTGTGCCATTCGCCTCTGCGATTTCACGCGCTTTTTTATGCAGGCTCAGAACTGGCTTACCATGCTCATCGTTTGAAATCTCAAAGTCGTGGAAGGTCACACCCAGCGCGATCCCCGTGCCTAACGCCTTAGATGCCGCTTCTTTGGCAGCAAAACGTTTTGCAAGGTAACGCCCTTTTTGCTTCAGTTGCTGGAATACTTCAAATTCAGAATCGGTCAAAATACGCTGAGCAAAAGCGTCACCACTTCGTGACAATGCCTTTTCAACACGTTCAATTTCTGCGATATCTGTACCTAATCCAACAACAGCCATGTTTACCCTATTACCAAACTTCTATCTATTAATTCTACTAATTAGTCGCTTAAGACTTAACGCTTACTGTTTAGAAAACTAAGCGTTGTTGCGCGCTGTTTCCATCACGGCTTTCATGTCTGAAACGGCTTTGTTCAAACCATCAAACACTGCACGTCCCATGATTGAGTGGCCGATGTTCAGCTCGTAGATCTCTGGAAGTGCCGCAATCGGTGCTACGTTGTGGTAAGTCAGACCATGACCCGCATTGACTGTGATACCTAAGTCATCTGCATAGCTTGCGCCTGCTGCGATCTTCTTAAGCTCGTCTTGTTGATCTTCTTCTGTCTTAGCATCAGCATAGTGACCCGTGTGCAGTTCAATGAACGGTGCGCCACACGCTTTTGCAGCATCGATTTGCTCACGGTCAGCATCGATAAACAGAGATACCTTGATACCTGCTGCAGACAGTTTTTGTGTCGCCGCTTTGATCTTCTCTAGTTGACCAACTACGTCCAAGCCACCTTCAGTGGTTAGCTCTTCACGTTTTTCAGGAACCAGACAAACAAACTCAGGATTAGTATCGAGTGCAATTTGAACCATCTCGTCCGTTACGGCCATCTCCAAGTTCATGCGAGTTTGAAGTGTTTCAGCCAGAATACGCACATCGCGATCAACGATGTGACGACGGTCTTCACGCAGGTGAATAGTAATGCCATCTGCACCAGCACGTTCAGCGATTTCAGCTGCGTGTACTGGATCTGGGTATTTAGTACCACGTGCATTACGTAGTGTTGCAATATGGTCGATATTAACGCCTAAAAGGATTGAGCTCATTTTCCAATACTCCGTGCTCTGGAGAGGGCTATTGTTGGCATAAATAGCTCTCTACTTTTTAATGGTTTGCCGCCAAGATACGGCTTTAAGGCTATGCGTGTAAAGCGTTTTGCCGCTTTTAACTGCTCTTTAGTGATAAACCTACGTTCGCTGATTGCAATAAGTTCATCGCCCATAAAAGTCAGGTTATCTCGACGTACTGAAGCGATGAAACCTTTCTGCTCTCGATAGCGATAAGTCATGCTCGGATCAATCGCTTCGCCAGTGCCCGCGCAGTGTAAAAAGTCGACGCCGTAACCCATAGCAGATAATAGAGCCAGCTCAAAGCGACGCAGTGCTGGCTCAGGATTATCATTATGCGCCAGCTCTGTTAAAGCATGAAGATAGTCGTGAAAAAGTGCAGGCATCGGTACTTCCGCCATCAATACCCGACCGATAAGCTCGTTCACGTACATGCCTGAATACAGATTAATACCGGCGAGAGGGAGCCCCAAGCTGATGGGTTCAGCTTGGCGTAAGGTTTTCATCGAACCATTACCAGACCACTTAAGCAATAGCGGCGTAAAAGGTTGTAATGCACCTTTCAAATTGGAACGCTTGCTGCGAGCGCCTTTAGACATCAACGTCACCCGACCGAACTCTTCGCTGAAGACGTCCAAGATCAGGCTCGACTCACTGTATGGTCGACGGTGCAACACAAAGCATCGCTGTAACCCTTCGCTCAATCACTTACCCTTATTACAGATACAAAAAGAGAGAGTTCGCACTCTCTCTTGGATTTATCTTCAGTTCCACTTTCTTAATCTCAGAAAGTGACGTTCAATATATTATAGATCGTCGATGTAGCCTAACGAGCGAAGTGCACGCTCATCATCAGCCCAGCCAGATTTAACCTTGACCCAAGTCTCTAGGTAAACCTTACGGCCGAATAGCTCTTCCATATCGATACGCGCTTCACGACCAATCGTTTTGATCTTCTCGCCCGCTTTACCAATCACCATTTTCTTCTGGCCTGTACGCTCAACAAGAATCAGTGCATTGATGTGGAAGCCATCGTTATCTGGGTTGTAATCGAAACGTTCGATTTCAACCGTTACCGAGTAAGGTAGCTCGTCACCCGTAAAGCGCATTAGCTTTTCACGGATAATTTCAGAGGCCATAAAACGTTGCGAGCGATCAGTCACGTATTCTTCAGGGAAGTGGTGTGTCGCTTTAGGTAAATGTTCACGTACGTGCTTACGCAGTACATCAATATTTTTACCTTGCTTCGCTGAGATTGGCACTACATCAATGAAGTCCATCTTCTTAGAGACTTCCATCATGTGCTGCATGACGTTAGTACGGTCTTGAACGTTATCTACTTTGTTGATGCAAAGTACAACTGGGAAGTCAGTCTTCTTCAGTTTGTTCAGAACCATCTCATCGTCGTCAGTCCAGTGAGTACCATCGACAAGGAAGAATACTAGGTTTACATCACTCAATGAGCTGTTCGCCGCACGGTTCATCAAGCGGTTGATGGCACGCTTTTCTTCAATATGAAGTCCAGGAGTATCAACAAAGATCGCTTGGTAATCACCCTCAGTTTCAACGCCCATAATACGGTGACGTGTCGTCTGTGGTTTACGTGATGTAATAGAAATCTTCTGACCCAGAATATGGTTCAGAAGCGTCGACTTACCTACATTTGGGCGACCGACAATAGCGATGAAGCCACAGTGTTGGTTTTCCGGTAGGCCTGTTTTTTTGCTATCAGATGAAAAGAATGCATCGATATCGAAATCTTGGTTGTTATCAGACATTGCTTAGTTGCTCTAATGCTGTTTCAGCAGCCGCTTGTTCTGCCTTGCGGCGGCTAGTGCCTTTACCGATAACAGGTTTATCCACACCTGCCACTTCACACTCAACCGTAAACTCTTGGTTGTGTGCTTCACCTTTAATATTAGTCACTGTGTAGACAGGTAGAGGATTTCTTCGACCTTGCAAAAACTCTTGTAGGCGAGTTTTCGGATCTTTTTGAGATACTCCAGGCTGAATAGCATCTAGGCGAGATTGGTACCAGCTTAAAATAATGCCGCGAACCGTCTCGGTATCACTATCTAAATAGACAGCGCCGATGATCGCTTCAACCGCATCCGCTAGAATAGAATCACGACGGAAACCGCCACTCTTCAACTCACCTGGACCTAATTTTAAGTAATCTCCTAGTTCGAATTCACGACCTAGTTCTGCCAATGTATGACCACGTACTAATGTTGCGCGCATGCGGCTCATATCACCTTCGTTTACCTTAGGAAAACGGTGGTAAAGATCATCAGCGATAACAAAACTTAAAATTGAATCGCCCAGAAACTCAAGACGTTCGTTATGTTTACCTGCGGCGCTGCGGTGAGTCAGCGCCAAGTGGATAAGATCGGCATCATTAAACTGATAGCCAATCTTTCTCTCTAGTTTATCAATTGGAGAATTCATGCTCTCTCGATGTGTTATGTGATCGATTAATGAATCCCACCGATGCGATTAAAACGCACACCAGTAGGAATCCATGTTGGAAGTACACTGTCTGAACCGCGTTCGAATTCGAAGCTGATCCAAATAGCAACGGCCTTACCAACAAGGTTTGCTTCAGGGACAAAGCCCCAGTAACGGCTATCGGCACTGTTGTCACGGTTATCACCCATCACAAAGTACTGGCCTTCTGGAACGACCCATTCGTTAACACCATTGCGAGGCTGATATGCTTGCACACGATCGCGGCGCAATGGGTTAACTAAAATCTGGTGTTCTACGTCTCCAAGCTGTTCGTTCAGCTGAATCAGAGGCACACCATCTTGAATAAATTGGCTCTCTTCAACATTACTTAGTTTCACTGGTTCACAGCTACTTGTACCCTTCGCCTGAATGCAGATCTCTTTACGACTGCTGTAGCGAATCGTGTCACCTGGCATACCAACAACACGCTTAATGTAGTCGATGTTTGGCTGAGGTGGGTACTTAAATACGATTGAGTCACCGCGTTCTGGCTTGCCTGTTTCTACCAATTGAGTGCGCCATACTGGGTCTTTTAGACCGTACGCGTACTTCTCTACCAAGATGAAATCACCAACCAAAAGGGTTGGCATCATCGAGCCAGAAGGGATTTGAAACGGTTCATAGATGAATGAACGCAAGATCAAAACAAATGCAATTACCGGGAAAATGGACACACTGTTCTCAACCCACCAAGGTTGAGCCGTAACTTTTGCGCTAGTTTCAGCGTCTAGGCCATTCGATTGTGCTTCAACGTCAGCAAGCTTTTGCTGGCGCTTCTTCGCCCACACAAACTTTTCCAACGCCCATACAATGCCGGTCACTAGAGTTACGATCACTAAGATAAGCGAAAATGTATTAGCCATTGATATCCCTTAAATTTCATTTCTTTAAAAATAACGAAAGTGAAAGAGTAGCGAGCTACTCTTTCACTTTCAATTATTCGTTTAATGCTGGATAAAGTTAATCTTTGCCAACATGAAGGATTGCAAGGAAAGCTTCTTGAGGCAGTTCAACGTTACCGATCTGCTTCATACGCTTCTTACCTTCTTTTTGTTTCTTAAGAAGTTTCTTCTTACGACTGATATCACCACCGTAACATTTTGCGATTACGTTCTTACGCAGTTGTTTCACTGTAGAACGAGCAATGATGTGGTTACCAATCGCTGCTTGAATCGCGATATCGAACATCTGACGAGGGATGAATTCTTTCATCTTCTCTACCAGTAGACGACCACGAGACTGAGCAATATCTTTGTGCGTAATGATAGCTAGTGCATCAACTGTTTCGCCATTCAGCAGTACGTCTACACGTACCATGTTTGATGGCTCGTAACGTTGGAAGTTGTAATCCAATGATGCATAGCCGCGAGACGTTGACTTCAGACGGTCGAAGAAGTCTAGAACTACTTCTGCCATAGGAAGATCGTACGTCACAGCAACTTGGTTACCGTGGTAGACCATGTCTACTTGTACGCCACGCTTCTCAACACACAGTGTGATTACGTTACCTAGGTAATCCGAAGGTACCAGAATATTACAGCGTGCAATTGGCTCACGAATTTCTTCTAGGTCATTAACCGCTGGCAGTTTAGCCGGGCTATCAACGTAAAGAACCGTTTTATCTGTTTTTACAACTTCATACACTACTGTTGGAGCAGTTGTGATTAGGTCTAGGTCGTATTCACGCTCTAGACGCTCTTGGATGATCTCCATGTGAAGCATTCCTAAGAAGCCACAACGGAAACCAAAACCAAGTGCTGCTGAACTTTCTGGTTCAAAGAACAGTGATGCATCGTTCAGGCTTAATTTGCCTAACGCGTCACGGAAGTTTTCGTAGTCATCAGATGATACAGGGAATAGACCAGCGTATACCTGAGGCTTCACTTTTTGGAAACCAGGTAGACGTTCAGTGCTGCCGCCTTTTGCAAGCGTCAACGTATCACCAACTGGTGCACCTAGGATGTCTTTAATACCACAAACAACCCAACCTACTTCGCCAGTATTTAGCTCTGTAGTATCGATTTGCTTAGGCGTGAAGATACCTAGACGGTCAACACCCCATACTTGGTCTGTCGACATTACTTTGATCTTATCGTTCTTCTTCAGCTTACCGTTTTTGATACGAACCAAAGAAACTACGCCAAGGTAGTTATCGAACCAAGAGTCAATGATCAACGCTTGTAGAGGCGCTTCAGGATCACCTTCCGGTGGCGGGATTGCCGTCACGATGTTTTCTAGAACATCATCAACACCCAAACCTGTTTTCGCAGAACAGCGAGTCGCTTCCATCGCATCGATGCCAACGATCTCTTCGATTTCTTCAGCAACACGTTCTGGTTCAGCAGCTGGTAGGTCAATCTTGTTCAAGATTGGCACTACTTCCAGTTCCATTTCGATTGCTGTGTAACAGTTTGCTAGAGTTTGTGCTTCAACACCTTGGCCAGCATCCACTACAAGTAGTGCGCCTTCACAAGCCGCTAGAGAACGAGATACTTCGTAAGAGAAGTCTACGTGTCCAGGAGTGTCGATAAAGTTAAGTTGGTAAGTTTCACCATCTTTAGCTTTGTAATCTAAAGTCACACTCTGCGCTTTAATTGTAATACCACGCTCGCGTTCTATATCCATAGAATCGAGGACCTGAGCTGCCATCTCACGTTCACTTAATCCTCCACAAACTTGGATTAAGCGGTCAGAAAGGGTCGACTTACCGTGGTCGATGTGGGCGATAATCGAAAAATTACGAATGTGCTTCATAGGCTTGGTGTGACTAAACTCTTTGAATAGGGATAATAAGAAAGCCGCGACGCGTCCAATCTACAGTCAGCATTGGTGGCGGCATTTCAATCAAGTTGGCAGATTCTACCCAATTTAAGGGCAAGAAGCATCATAAATTAGACGAGAGACTCACCTAGGATTCGAATCAAGACGACTTCTTGCTTGGATTTGTCTTCCATGGGTTTGGCTAACCGCTTCGCTAAGGCAATCCCACCAGCAGTAAACAGTGCTGCACTTAAGATAACAATGCCCTCGCCGCCCTGGAGTAAGGGTTGTAACAAGAGTTGCCCAAAACCAGCACCAATCATCAACATGAAAAGTGGGATGAGATAAACAATCGCCGCCGACTGAAGTAGGCTTTTTTCTGGAAAGCCAATTTCTACGATTTGTCCAGCTTTGACTAAGCTTTTGGTTTTAAGCTGCCAAAACAAAGATTTATTGCCAACAGCCTTGGTCACAATACCCGTACCGCAGTTTTTTTGAGAAGAACAGCTGCTACAACTGGTTTGTTGTTCGCAGCTCAATTGAACAAAGTATTGCTTACCTTTTTGTTCAACCGAGCTAACGGTCGCCAGCGCGGTCATCATTGCGCTTGTACCGATTTATTAAATGTAACTGACTGAGCAATACGTTTTGCAGTTGCCGGCGGAATGTCACCAACCACAGAGATCTCTTTATCGCCAATCACTAAGCTGTGCAAGGTTCTACGCCCTTGACGCACCAGCTGCCCTTTCAATGAATGCTCATCTTTTTCCGCGATATAAACCGAAAAGTTAAACAGTCCATCACTGAAAAGCTGACTTTCAACCATTTTATCGGTCGCAGCCATTTGATAGCGGCTAAGCTCTTTTGATTTAAACCCTTCAGGAATCCACGACGCTTGCCAGTTAGTTTCACTCACTAAGCCTTCCGGCAGTGATAAAACTTTCGGCAATTGAGCTTGGCTCAAGCCACCCATAGCCTCAGCAATCTTATCGTTCACCACGTAAGAGATAGTGCGGTACTGTTCAAGCACTTCACCATCACGATCCAAAAGGTCGGCACGCAAAGGAAGATTCGTTTTTTCGTCTACCCAAACCACGTAAGAGTAGCGAAGGCCATCTTTCGGCACGACACGCAGCACTTGAGTGGTGCTACCTGCTTCACGAGAGCGACCAACTTTCACAAAGTCGTAGTACTGATTCAGAGATTCGATATCTCGATTAATCATCGGAATAACAGGCGCAACCATGCTGCCTGACTGAATCGTAAATGGCTCTGTACCCGGCTCGATGTAGCTAACTTCGTTGCCACGTCGAATGACTTCACGAACAGGGCCGCTTAGATAAACAAGGTGTGCAAGTTGTTGGTCGTCGTTAACCGCATGGCGATAAACAAGAGGCTCAATACTGCTCTTCTTTATCAAAATGTAGGAGAGTTCGTAATTTAGATGCTGACTGGCCTCGTTCATTTGATGCAACAAGGCCTTTGCAGTGGTTTCCTCTGCAAAGGCTGTTGGAGACATCAAGCTGAACAGTGTCAGTGCACTGACCAGGATTTTCTTCATTCAATGTCCGATTCTAGATGTGCATCTTGCATTGGCGATGCATCACTGTTTAATCTTAGCTGCAGCTCATAATCTTCTAACAATGCATGAACGCGTTTGCGCTGCTCTTGCAAGTTAGCTTCAGATGCTGGTTTCTCAACAGAGTCACGCGTTAAACTTACTGGTTCCGCAGAACCGGCAAATGGAATCGTCTGGAGTACAGGCAACTGCTCTGGTGCTGCAGGGTCGCTACCACCATATTGTTGAACACCTAATACAACGGCTAATGAAACACACGCTGCCACGGCAACTTGTCCAAACTGTTGTAACCACGCCGGAAGCTGACGCTTCGCTTGCTGAGGTTTAGGTTGCTCTTCAATTGGAGCAACAGTAGGTTCAACATTCACTTGGTGCAGGTTCGACATTGAACCATGTGCAGGCTCGTTCTCAAGCGCTGCCGCTACACTATTAGCAATGTTCCACTCTGGAGTTTCTGGCGAATCCCCACGCATAACATCACCAATTAAATGGTAACTCTGCCAAGTATCCATGCTTTCTTGATCAGATCCTAGATCTACAATGAGAGCTTTATCGATCGTTTCACCATCCATGAGTGCCGAAAGCTTTTCTTTATCAGCCATTATTTTCACCATAATTATTACAAGTTCTAGCGTTGCAAAAGAGGTTTGATTTTCTTTTCCACCGCTTCACGAGCTCGGAAAATACGCGAACGTACGGTTCCTACAGGGCAATCCATTACTTCTGCAATCTCTTCGTAGCTCAAACCTTCGAGCTCTCGCAACGTCATTGCAGTTTTTAAGTCTTCTGGTAGCGCTTCAATCGCTCCAAAAACAACTTGTTTCAATTCTTTAGACAGCGTTAAGTTCTCAGGGTTCGATATTTCTTTTAACGCGCTGCCTGTTTCGTAATATTCTGCATCTTCTGCATCTACATCGGTTGCTGGCGGCCTACGGCTTTGGGCAACGATATGATTTTTAGCGGTGTTCACGGCAATTCGGTATAACCATGTATAGAAGGCACTCTCGCCACGAAAGTTAGGTATCGCGCGGTAAGCTTTAATAAAAGCTTCTTGTGCTACATCAGGTACATCACCGGAATTATTCACGTATCGAGAGATAAGATTACAAACTTTGTTTTGATACTTAACCACTAGTAAGTTAAATGCCTGCTTATCTCCACTCTGAACTCGCTCAATCAACACTTGATCGGTTAGCTGCTCGTTCATTCGAGCGGGTACTCCTATTGTTATAACCCTCACCTTCACAGATATGGGTACTAATTATGCGAAATGTAGTATTGACACCACCGTCTACAAGAGCACTATTGTGACTAAGCCAAATACCGAAAGTTCCAACTTTCTTAAAATTATTTGCCATTATTGTTTCACAATGTGATGTAATAAAAATAGCTATCCCTATCAATTTGGGGAAACTTGAGCAAAAGCAATGGTATTGAGCAATTAAATATTTCTAGATAGCTGTCTATATATTGATTTTGCATAGCGTTTAAGGATGACTCTGGAGAGATTATAACAGTCTTAGCCAAACTCCTAAAACAAGACAAAGTCAATTGAGAGTGGACAACTCGACTATAGCCCGGGATTTAATAAGTTTTATGAACGCAAACCGTGAACATCAGTGTGATGTATTAGTGGTAGGAAGTGGTGCGGCAGGCTTGTCATTAGCCTTACGCGTAGCAGAACATGCAAAAGTAATTGTATTAAGCAAAGGACCACGCAGCGAAGGATCGACGTATTACGCACAAGGTGGTATCGCCGCGGTGTTCGATGAGTCGGACAGTATTGAGTCTCATGTAGAGGATACTCAAATCGCTGGGGCTGGGTTATGCGAAGAAGATACAGTTCAATTCATTGCTGAAAATGCGAAAGAGTGTGTGCAATGGCTGATTGATGGTGGTGTTCCATTTGATAAAGATGAGAACAGCACAGAAGGCCAACCAAAATATCACCTCACTCGTGAGGGTGGCCACAGTCACCGCAGAATTCTGCACGCTGCCGATGCAACTGGCATGGCGATGCAAACCTCACTACAAGATAACGTCAACAACCACCCAAATATCGAGATCTTCGAGCGCCACAATGCGCTGGATTTGATCACGGAAGATAAGATTGGTGGTTCAAAAGACAAGGTGATCGGTGCCTACATTTGGAACCGTAACCAAGAACATGTTGAAACCGTGCGCGCTAAGTTTGTTGTATTAGCAACAGGCGGCGCTTCAAAGGTTTACCAATACACCTCTAACCCAGATGTTTCTTCAGGTGATGGTATTGCTATCGCTTGGCGTGCGGGTTGTCGTGTGGCAAACCTTGAGTTCAACCAGTTCCACCCAACTTGTTTATTCCACCCAGAAGCGCGTAACTTCCTACTAACGGAAGCACTGCGTGGTGAAGGTGCTTACTTGCGTCGTCCAGATGGTTCTCGCTTTATGAAGGACTTCGATGAGCGCGGTGAACTGGCGCCACGTGATGTGGTTGCTCGTGCAATTGACTTCGAAATGAAGCGCTTGGGTGCCGACTGTATGTATGTTGATATCAGCCACAAGCCTGAAGAATTCATCACAGCGCACTTCCCGATGATCCATACTCGCTTGATGGACTTGGGCATCGATATGACCAAAGAGCCGATCCCTATCGTACCAGCCGCTCACTACACGTGTGGTGGTGTCATGGTTAATAAGCAGGGTCAAACCGACCTAACGAACTTGTATGCGATTGGCGAAGTGAGCTACACCGGCTTACACGGTGCAAACCGTATGGCTTCTAACTCACTGCTTGAGTGTGTGGTTTACGCATGGGCAGCAGCAAAAGATATCGTTGAGAACATCGACCAATCTCAACTGTGTGCAGAACTGCCAGCATGGGATGAAAGCCAAGTCACCAACAGTGATGAAGAAGTTATCATTCAACACAACTGGCACGAACTGCGCCTGTTCATGTGGGATTACATGGGCATTGTTCGAACGGATAAACGACTAGAGCGTGCATTACGCCGTATTCAGATGCTGCAACAAGAAACTCATGAGTACTACAGCTACTTCAAGGTTTCGAATAACTTATTAGAACTGCGTAATTTGCTACAAGTGGCAGAGCTAATGGTTCGTTGTGCAATGCAGCGCAAAGAGAGCCGCGGCCTACACTACACGTTGGATTACCCTGAACTTGCAGAAGACAGTGGCCCAACGATTCTGACGCCAGAGAAACGCCAATCATAATAATTGGTTAAACGTGCTTAGCGAATTAGCCGTCAGCGGAAAATGATTAAACGAAAGGGAGCCGAGTGCTCCCTTTTCTTTTGTCTAACGCTTTCTTTTATCTAATACTTTCTTTCATCGAATAGTTTGGCTTCTCTAGCGCGCTCGTTGTAAGTTCGCCAGAAAATGGCGATATTCTCGCTCGCAACAGCTGTCCCGCCAAAGCAGTACCGAGTGCCCACATTCAAACTGCAATTTAACGAAGAACTGCGCCCAGATCTTATCAACGGACTTGAGTCGGTAAGTTCGGTCATTGAGTCGAATATCACCATCCTCTCTGTAATCAAAACGCCCATAGACACTATTTAGAATCACATGATTGTTTCTGAACAAGCGGATCATTAAAGCTAAGCAATAAAGGCTGGCGGCAAGTGGAATAGAAGACAGGACGATGAAAAACAAAAGGCACCCCAAAATAGTGCCTTTTGCAAATAATGCGGAATACGAAGGGTTAAGCTGAAGCTTAACGAACCTTGCTGAGGTTGTGTGCGACAATTTTATCAACCATTGATGCATGGCCTAGGTTTTCACTGCGTCCGTGGCCCATTACCCAAGTAAACAAATCTGGATCATCACACTCTAATAGAGAAACAAACTCGCGCTGTTCCTGCTCTTGCAATGAATCAAAACACTCTTCGAAAAATGGCATGATGACTACATCAAGTTCTAACATGCCGCGACGGCAACCCCATTTAATTCGTGCTTTCTGCTCTGCAGTGTACATTGGCTATCCTCACCTATAATTTTTCTTTCTCGGAGTGTAACAAGTCATACGCCTTGCAACTACTATGTGAGTCACAGTCCCTATCTAAGCTCACAAAAAAACCTAGGCTGACAAAGAAACAGAACCGGATTAACATAGAGCCAAATAAAATTCTTAGGAAAGATAAAATGGATTGGAAAAACATATTTCAGCCACTCGCTCATACGCAAAATGAATCGCTTCCAGAACTGATGATGACACACGTATCAGACTGGAGTGCAATTACCATGATAGGCGATGACAAAAAGTCGTACCTACAGGGTCAAGTAACGTGCGATGTCGTCACTCTTCCTAATGATGAATCCACATTAGGCGCGCACTGTGATGCAAAAGGAAAGGTATGGAGTATCTTTCGTTTGTTCCACCACAACGGTGGCTACGCACTCATGCAACCTAAATCAGCGATTGAAGTCGAGCTCGTTGAAATCAAGAAGTACGCGGTGTTCTCTAAGGTCGATATCGAGCAAACGTCTGACGTTGTTATCGGTGTGATGGGTTCGTCAGCTAATCAATACATTGATTCTATTTCAGAAAGCCAAGGTAATGTGCGTGCTATCTCTGGTGGTACAGCGGTTCAAGTTGCAGATAACCGCTGGGCTCTACTTGTGACAGAAGAAGCCGCTGAAGCCTTGGTATCAAACAGCGCTGCGGAGAAAGTATCAGAAACACTTTGGCAATATCATGAAATTCTTGATGCTCAGCCTAACCTATCGAAAGCAGAGCAAAACGAGCACATCCCTCAAGCGCTTAACCTGCAAGCGATTGGCGGTATCAGCTTTTCAAAAGGCTGTTACACAGGTCAAGAAACGGTTGCTCGTGCTAAGTACCGTGGCATGAACAAGCGTGAGATGCGCATTGTGTCGGGCACAACTGCGGACGTGCTGTCGTTAGAAAACCCTATTGAACTGGAACGTAGTGTGGGTGAGAACTGGCGTGGCGCAGGCCGACTATTAAACGTCTATCAATTTGCTGATAACCGAGCGATTGGTTTGATGGTACTGCCAAACAACCTTGATGACGATGTTCAGCTGCGACTGACCGCGCAGCCTGATCAAACATGGAATATCCTG
This sequence comes from Vibrio sp. 10N.222.54.A3, assembly GCF_041474095.1. Lineage (NCBI taxonomy): Bacteria > Pseudomonadati > Pseudomonadota > Gammaproteobacteria > Vibrionales > Vibrionaceae > Vibrio > Vibrio sp. 10N.222.54.A3. The sequence goes on along the minus strand of NZ_JBFRTN010000041.1, from coordinate 1,297 downwards.
CCACTGCCGTACAGCCTTGACGACGAGTAACCACGTGGAAACGCAGATTACACAATGGCTGGATCAACAGCAGGTGAATTATCGCCTGCTGATGCAAAGCAAGCCAACCACCAGCATTGAAGAAACTGCACAAGAGCGAGGCATCGACGCCTCTCAAATGGTGAAGTGCATCCTGCTCAAGGATATGGGCAACCAGTATGCGTTAGCCTGTACTGCTGGCGATCGCTCTGTCGACCCCAAGAAAGTACGCTCGGTACTGAATTGCCGTCGAATGACCTGCGTGTCGCTCGCTGATGTTGAAGCGATCACCGGTTTTAAAGTGGGTTGTGTTGGTCCGCTCGCTCTCAAGAGACACATGCCGATCATTTTTGATCCTTCCATTCAAAACAACTCGACCGTAACCATTAGCTCCGGCGACCGAATGGCTGGCGTTGCGCTGGATCTCAATGATCTTATGGCGCTATGTGCACCGACCGTCGCGGACATCAGTCGATGATCGTTTAGATCATGCTTCGCAAACTTCATTTTAATATTTCATTGAGTACATTTTTAGTGTGAACCTCGTCATAAGAAGAACACACCATTAATAAATAGTTACTCAAAATAAAAGCATAAGTAGTCACAAAGTTAAATTTGCGTTATTGTAAATTTACTGACTAGCTATTAAGCAAATCAGTGCAAGTGAATCCACTGAGTAACATCAGTATCCACTTTTGTGTAATGCATCTGTGACTATTCGCCCGTTTTAGACGGGCTTTTTTTTGTCCGAAATTTACAATTTGATTACACAAACAAAAAAATCCCGCCTATTCTTATACTTGTAACATTATCACTGCTTAATACTGAACAGAAAAGTTCACGGCAGTTCACTACTCAGTATTATTTTGGGGAGGAGCTCACGTAAAAATAGATATTTACTGAAGAAAGTGCTTAGAACAGCACAAATATCTAATTAACGTCAACGCTACTGCATATAACTCCATGCTTATCACAATTATTATCTCGGAGTTTTTCTATAATATGCAGGCTAGGTAAATATAAGGATAATTAAGAATGAGACTGTTTAAGCGCTATACACCGAGTATGATTGCTAAACATGTAAGTCGACTTTTCAAAGGACGAATCTACATTTACGGCGTAGGAAAATTTGAGTTTGATAACGGTAAGCTAGTGCTACCAGACCGAGCAGAAAAACGTCACTTTCAAACAGTGAAAGAAATAAATAGTGAAATCATGAAACTGCGCTGCGCGTACGCATGACCTGATTATCTACAGAATTAAATCGAGTAGGAGGAGG
>NZ_JBFRTN010000040.1:992-15544 GCF_041474095.1 Vibrio sp. 10N.222.54.A3 | reverse complement strand
CTTTACGGGGTCACTTCAAGGCGGGGCTTTTTAAGTCTTGTTTCCTGTAACAATGAGTGCAGGGATCATTACAGGCTTCTTGCTCGGTATTACCAGAACACGTCTCGACGCTTTGCTCGAGCAATAATATTGTCTGGCATTCTCTGTTCCAGACCGCTACGAAGCACAGTGATACGTCTGTGTTGTCTTTGGTCTGCGGTTACCGAGTTATACAACCAACGGTAAGCATCTTCATAATCCAATGGGCTACCGTAGTCACGTAACAAGAGTTCCGCTAAGTGAATGCTCGCACTTAAGTTACCCATAGAGGCCGCTTCACGTAGATACGGAATCGCACGCTCTTGATCTTGTTGTACCAAAGTACCACGAGAGTAATAACGACCTAACTGCTCTAATGCAGCGGGTAAACCTTGATGTGCCGCGTTCTCCATATAGTAAAGGCCAAGCTCTACATCTTGTGGAACACACACACCCCAAGCCAACATATCACCGTATAAAAACTCATAAGAAGGCAAGCTAATACGCGTTGCGCGAGCAACGATATCTTCAACTAACTGGCACTTATCAGCTTTCACTCGCTCTAGATGTTGATTATTTTCGATTAAATTAATCAGTTCAGCTTCTGTATATATTGGAACGGGCTCTCCCACATCAGCCAAATTTGCATGACTCAAGGGTGAGCTCAGTGCCATTATCAATGAAGCTGCCACAATTCGTAGCTTCATACCTGCACTCTATTATCTGTCGCTAAAGTTATCTATTGAGGGGTGCAGAGGATTTCTACACGCACAAAACAGTGTGAACTTCACTTCCCATGATATCTGTATCGGCAATAACCCCGACGGCTTTAGACAAAACTTGCCGCTAATGGGCAATATTTTGCCTGATGACGCTTAAAAGATCACCATCAAAGAGTGAACGGCTAAATTGCAGGTATTAAAAAGCCGACTTAATAAAGTCGGCTTTTAGAAAACTATTTTATTATCAAAGCACTGTTCGTGCCTGGTAATCACTCAGCAGGCATTATGCGCCGTATGGGTGAACCTTGATGATAGTTTCGTTACGATCTGGGCCAGTTGATACGATATCAATTGGAACGCCAGTTAGGTCTTCGATACGCTTGATGTAATCTAGAGCAGCTTGTGGAAGCGCGTCGATAGATTTAGCACCAAATGTGTTTTCAGACCAACCAGGCATTGTTTCGTAGATTGGCGTCGCTTCTTCGAATGACTCAGCAGCCATTGGAGAAACTTCTAGGATAGAACCATCTTTCATCTTGTAACCAGTACAGATTTTTAGTTCTTCTAGGCCATCTAGAACGTCTAGTTTAGTTAGACACATACCAGATAGAGAGTTGATTTGGATTGCACGACGCATAGCAACAGCATCGAACCAACCAGTACGACGTAGACGACCAGTTGTTGCGCCAAACTCGTGACCAACATCGCCTAGGTGTTTACCAACTGGGTCTTGCTTCTCAAGGCCATCGTATAGCTCAGTAGGGAATGGACCTGAACCAACACGAGTACAGTAAGCCTTAGTAATACCAAGGATGTAACCGATGTGACGAGGACCGAAACCAGAACCTGCAGCAACACCACCAGCAGTCGTGTTAGAAGACGTTACGTATGGGTAAGTACCGTGGTCGATATCTAGTAGCGTACCTTGAGCCCCTTCGAACATGATCTTGTCGCCGCGCTTACGTGCTGCGTCTAGTTCGTCAGTTACGTCGATAACCATCGCAGTTAACATATCTGCGTAGCTCATCGCTTGCTCAAGAACTTCTTCGTAGCTTACTGTTTCAGCTTTGTAGAAGTGCTCTAGTTGGAAGTTGTGGAATTCCATCACTTCTTTTAGCTTCTCAGCAAATGCTTCTTTATCGAAAAGGTCGCCAACGCGTAGACCGCGACGAGCAACTTTATCTTCGTAAGCAGGACCGATACCACGACCCGTTGTACCGATAGCTTTAGCGCCACGAGCGATTTCACGCGCGTTGTCGATTGCAATGTGGTACGGAAGAATTAGAGGACAAGCTTCAGAGATGAAAAGACGTTCACGTACTGGAATACCGCGATCTTCAAGAGGCTTCATTTCTTTTAGAAGTGCGTCAGGCGATAATACTACACCGTTACCAATAACACATTTAACGTTATTACGTAGGATGCCTGATGGAATTAAGTGAAGAACGGTTTTTTCACCGTCAATTACAAGTGTGTGACCTGCATTGTGACCGCCTTGGTAGCGAACCACGTATTTTGCATCTTCAGTTAAAAGGTCAACGATTTTACCTTTACCTTCATCACCCCATTGGGTGCCTAGAACGACTACGTTATTTCCCATCTTTCCAATTTCTGTTGCTAATTAAAAATGGATTCTAGCACTGAATCACACTTCTTGCAGTCACTTTTTGTTCATAAACGTTAACGCTGTACAAAAATAAACCAGCCATAACTGGGGGCAGATGTGTAAAGATACTGATATCATTGCTTTTTTACAGACAAAAGGCAGAACCATGTCTCAATCAATTTGGCTCGCTATTGGGCTCGTACTTATTGTGGAAGGGCTCGGCCCCTTGATTGCACCCAATGGCTGGAGAAACATGGTCGCGCAACTGAGCGAGCAACCAGACACGCAACTGCGCCGCATTGGAGGCTGTCTTGTGGTGGCTGGAGCGGTTATCGCTTTCATGACCTACCGCTAGGTTTCTATAAGTAGAACGCTGTTAAGCGCCTTCCCTCGCGCCCCAATAGTGAATCCACAAACATGTCTCCTCCTGAAAGAAGTCATAGAAAACAAAAAGGCTCCCACAATGGGAGCCTTTTAAGTTTTAACGTATTTTGCTTATTAAGCTAAGCATTCGCTAACGCATCAGCTTATTTTGCTGGAGCGCCGCTTGCTTGATTCATGTATTGGAAGAAGTCAGTCTTCGGATCCAGTACTAGAATGTCGCTCTTATCGCTAAATGATGTCTCATAAGCTTGCAATGAACGCATGAAGCCGTAGAACTCAGGATCTTTGCTGAACGCATCAGAGTAGATCTTCGCTGCTTCTGCATCCGCATCACCACGAGTGATTCGAGCTGTACGGTCAGCTTCAGCAAGAACTGTTGCCACTTCTAGCTCAGCTTGAGCACGGATAACTTCCGCTTTCTCACGACCTTGAGAACGGTGTCTACGAGCAACCGATTCACGTTCTGCACGCATACGGCGGTAGATAGATTCACTGATTTCGTCAGGAAGGTTAATCTTCTTCATACGAAAATCAACAACTTCAACACCTAAATCAGCCATCGCACTTTCTGCCGTTCCAGACAAAACGTTTTCCATGATCTTATCGCGTTCGCCATCAACTTCTAGTGCTTCTGCAGCCGCTACCGTTGTGACGACTTCGCTATCAGCAGAGTCTGGCAGGATGTCCTTGTTGCGAGGGCCTGACACGATCTGCTTAATTTCACGAGAACCAATTTCAGAACGAAGAACATCTGTCACTTTACGCTCAAGAAGTGCTTCTGCCGTCATGATATTACCGCCACCGGTACTCAGATAGAAACGTCCAAAATCAGCAATACGCCATTTTGCGTAAGTATCAATTAGAACGTCTTTTTTCTCTGATGTTACGAAACGGTCAGAACGGCCATCCATCGTTTGAATACGAGCATCAAGTACTTTTACGCGATCAAACATCGGTAGTTTAAAGTGCAGACCTGGTTCATAGATTCGTGATACGCCGTTGTCATCGAGAACTCGACCAAAACGAATTACCATGCCACGCTCACCTTCTTGAATCACAAACACTGACATCAATAGAAGGGCAATCGTCACAACTAATACAGGGATCATTAATTTACGCATTATTAGTATCTCCCTTGGCGTGAACTGTCAGAACGAGTTTGAGTGCTAGGCTTTGGATCCGCTTGAGTTTCTAACTCAATTTGATCGTAAGTTGATGATGCTTTTGCAGGGCGAGAGCCCGACTGAGAACCACCTTGTGCGCCTAGCTTATCAATTGGTAGGTATAGCAAGTTACCGCTTGATTCAGAATCAATCAGGACTTTCGATGTGCTTGAGTACACTTTTTCCATTGTATCTAGGTACATACGGTTACGTGTTACTTCAGGAGCAGCTTGGTATTCAGGTAGCAGTTTCTCGAATTGAGCAACTTGACCTAGAGCACCATTAACTGTGCGCTCTGAGTAACCCACCGCTTCTTTCTTCAAACGCTCAGCACGACCTGTTGCTTTTGGAAGAATGTCATTTCGGTAAGCTTCAGCTTCACGCTCGAAACGCTCTTCATCCTCACGAGCCGCGATAGCATCATCAAATGCATCTTTCACTTGCTCAGGTGGACGTGCTGACTGGAAGTTCACATCAACAATCAGAATACCCATATCGTAGCTATCAATAATACGGTTCAACGTTTCTTGAGTGCTTTGACGAATCTGCTGACGACCACTTGTCAGGATACTATCCATTAGTGAGTCACCAATTACCGCACGAAGCGCGGAATCGGTTGCTTGACGTAAACTGTCGTCTGCATTCGTTACACGATACAAGTACTTGTATGGGTCAGAAACACGGTATTGAACACCCATTTCAACGGTCACAACGTTTTCATCTTTCGTTAGCATCGTGCCAGCAGCACGTAGAGAACGAATCGCTTGAACGTTTACTAGTTGCTCATCACTGATTTCATCGATGAAGCGTGGGTGCCAGTTAAGACCAGGTTCTTCGATACGGTCGAACTGACCCAGTCGAAGTACTACTGCTCTTTCTGCTTCGCCAACGGTGTAGAAACCAGCGAAGAACCAGATAGCAATAGCAATAACGGCAATGACACCAAAGCCAATTGCACCGCCACCACCAATAGATGGCCCGTTACCGTTGCCACCCTTTTTACCAAACTTGCCACCTAACTTTTGACTTAGTTTATTAAACACTTCGTCTAGATCTGGCGGTCCTTGATCTCGGCCGCCGCGATTATTTTTATTACCCCAAGGGTCATTATCGCGGCCGTTATTATCGCCGTTGTTGTTATTTCCAGGCTCATTCCACGCCATTAGAAAGCTCCATCATTTGATATGACGTTATACTGTAGCAGTCTCTTTGGTAACGATAAAGTCACCTAAGAGCGCCCCTTCTCTTTTTTCAAGTTTAGACCAATCTATTTGTTGCATTCGGATATCTATCAACAAGTTACCATTTTCATCATACTCTTCCTGTTGAATACATTTCATCTCGAAGAATAAGCTGCGAATGCGACCCTGATGTTGATGTGGAATACACAACCGGAATTGAACCATCTGGCTAGCTAAACGCTCAGTTAAAGCTTCAAACAGCAGTTCAATACCTTCTCCTTCCATTGCAGAAACCCAAACAGCGCGAGGTGCGCCCTCTTCGTCTCTTTCAATTCGAGGTTTTTGGTCTTCCATGCAGTCAATTTTGTTCATGACTACAAGGGTTGGCACTTCATGAGCATCGATTTCTTCTAATACTTCATGAACAGCCTGAATGTTCTCACGAAAACGGTCATCACTGGCATCAACAACATGTAACAAAATGTCAGCTTCCTGCGTCTCTTGTAATGTTGCCTTGAACGCAGCGACCAAGTCGTGTGGTAGATGACGGATAAAACCTACGGTATCTGCGAGAATTGCAGGCCCGACATCTGCCAAATCAATCTTACGTAGTGTTGGGTCTAGGGTTGCAAACAGTTGGTCTGCCGCATAAACACCAGCACTTGTGATGCGATTGAAAAGTGTTGATTTCCCTGCGTTGGTATAACCAACCAAAGAAATTGTTGGGATTTCAGCTCGATTACGAGCACGTCGTCCTTGTTCACGCTGTTTAGCAACTTTCGCTAAACGACGTAGTATTGCCTTTATACGGTCACGCAACAAACGTCGATCGGTTTCCAGTTGAGTTTCACCTGGACCACGAAGACCAATACCACCTTTCTGCCTTTCAAGGTGAGTCCAACCACGAATCAATCGGGTAGAGATATGACGAAGCTGAGCGAGCTCAACTTGTAGCTTACCTTCATGAGTTCGCGCACGTTGTGCAAAAATATCTAAGATCAAACCCGTGCGATCAATCACACGACATTTACACAATTGCTCGAGGTTGCGCTCTTGGGCAGGAGAGAGGGAGTGGTTAAAAATCACAATTTCAGCACCGGTCAGCTGAACAGCTTGTGCGATTTCTAGGGCTTTACCTTCTCCAACGTAGTATTTAGGGAGTGGGGATTGTCGGCTACCAGTAATCACTTGTAGCGTTTCTACCCCCGCTGAGGAGACCAGCATTTCACATTCGCTTAGATCTTCCCATTCTCCCTCTTGCGTGAAGTTGATATGAACAAGTACGGCTCGCTCGCCGGATTCATAACGGTCAAACAAGCAACCAACTCCTTATTACAGCGCAAGCTGTACAAATTGAACGATTAATCTTCAGTCTTCTCTGGACGATCAGATGGCGTGCGTTGCTCGCCGCTGTGGTGACTAACTGCGCGAGCAGGTACCACAGTAGAAATCGCATGCTTGTAAACCATTTGGTTTACTGTGTTCTTCAATAAGATCACGAATTGATCGAAAGACTCGATCTGACCTTGCAGCTTAATGCCGTTAACAAGATAGATAGAGACTGGAATGCGCTCACGACGGAGTGCATTTAGGAATGGGTCTTGTAGCGATTGCCCCTTAGCCATTTTATTTTCCTTATTTGTATTTTGTTGTAATTATTTAGCTAGTGGTGCACAAAAAGGTGCGGCCTTTGCATCTGAGCTAAATGAATAAAAAAACTCCGTTGTTATTGAAAGGCTGTGATTTTTAAAAGCCTCAATAACGGATCCTTTCCAGAGTATATTCACGCAAAAGCGATCACATTATACACAGCAATACTAATCAGATGCTATTGCATCTGAAAGAGTTTCTAACGCTTGATCAATGTTTTCGCTATCTAACCAAGTTAAATCATCCCAACTGCGCAACCAGGTGATTTGTCGCTTGGCCAACTGACGGGTTGCACAGACACCACGGAAAACCGCTTCGTCTAAATCACAATTACCGTCTAAATAATCCCACATCTGCCTATAACCAACGCATCGGATCGATGGCAGTTCAGGGTGAAGATCTTCTCTCGCGTACAACGCCTTCATTTCATCTTCAAACCCAGCTTCTATCATCTTCTCGAAACGCAGCTCAATGCGGCGATGGAGTTCAGTCCTTTCCTTGGGAGCTATTGCAAATTGTTTTACACGAAATGGCAGGCTATCGCCTTTCGTTTGAGTTAGCTCTGTTAATGTTTTACCCGAAATTCGGTAAACTTCCAATGCCCTTGAAAGCCTTTGTGGATCATTTGGGTGTATTCTTTCAGCGGATACGGGATCTATCTCTCTTAATTGATCGTGCAATGCCTGCCAACCTTGTTCGATAGATTCCGCTTCAATCTGCTTACGAATCTCTTGATCCGCGGCTGGTAATGGCGATAAACCTTCCAACAATGCTTTGTAGTACAGCATTGTGCCACCAACAAGTAACGGGATTTTGCCTTCCGCTACAATCTTATTCATTTCATTGATCGCATCACGACGAAAATCTGCCGCAGAATACGCTTCGCTTGGATCCAAAATATCAATCAAGCGATGAGGCGCGAGCTCAAGCTCTTCCGCATCCGGTTTAGCGGTACCAATATCCATGTCTTTGTAGATCAATGCCGAATCGACGCTGATGATCTCTACAGGGTATTTCTGACGTAAGCGGATAGCTAAATCTGTTTTTCCTGACGCCGTTGGGCCCATTAAAAACAACGCTAAAGGTAATTTTTCAGTCATGATATTTTGTATTTGCTTCTCTGTTTTAGCGCTTTTTAGCAAAGGGCTTTGTGTCGCGACGTATTCAGCTAAAAAGACAAAGGTCGTCGCGAAAAAATTAAACCGTAAACGCGGCTATAGTCGCTGAAAAGTCGATAGGATTAACAAACTCTGGATCATCTAATGGAAGTAGACCATGCCAAAGTTGTTCTAGTTCCCCAACTAGTTGAACCGCTTCAGATAAAGTGTAGTCGCTTTTTACTTGTGCGGTTTGAATCCCGATCCAGTTAACCAAAGCTGACAACATGTCATTAGGTTGCTTCACTGCACCCTGGGCATTTATTGAAGCCGCGTAAGATAACAGATCTGGGATCAAAATTTGTAAGTTTTGCTGCCTTAAAGGAGAAGGCACGCCCATCACCATTACCGCCTCGCTGTTTCGCGCCTTAAGCTCAATCCCCAGTAATGCCAGAGTTTGACTCAGCGCCTTAGCAACTTCGACCAGTTCACTACCCAGCTTAATCGATAAAGGCACCAATAGTGGTTGGCTTTTTAACGCACCACCTCGAGTATCAAGCTGACCAACAACACGCAATAACTCAGCCTTAGCTAAGGAAACCAGCACACTGCCGTTCTTATTGCCCATTACCAGATACTGACGTTCCACAATCGAGACCGCTTTGCCCAAGTCCGTTACAGGTGCTCTTGGCTTTAAATGAACAGGATTCTGTTGAGCAGGCTTAGCTTCTTTATTTTCTTTATTTTCTAAGTTGTCTCTGGTTTCTACTGGTGCCACATGCTCTTGAGAAGATGAAGGCTGTACAACTTGCTCATCAAAATCTGGCGTTTTCAGAAGCTCTTTATAGGCTTTCACTTCTCGCTTAGATGGCGCGGGTTCACCATGATGTTGGTGTGGCTCTTTCTCTTTTTTAGGTTCAGGTCGAGACTCAATCCACTCTTGGCGAGGAGAGCCTGTAAAGTTGCTTTCACTAGCAGACGAGCTTCGGCCAGCTAATGAACTTGGACTGGTTGATGAGCTTGGGCTAATTGATGAAACATAATGTCGCCCACCATCATTAACGCTGTGTTGAGGCTTATCAAAAGCGTGCTCTGATTCTGCTTTTCTCGGGTAGGCAGGCGTTTGCTCAATAGCGTGTCGCACCCTATCCGAAACTTGGGTTTGATCCGAACTGCTAGGCATTACGCTTTCTGGCTCAGCGAAACTTGCAACACCATCAACTGCAGAGCTCGTACTATCTTGCTGATGATGAATCACTTCTGACTGATGAAAAGCCGACTGATTGATTGGTGCAGCATCGATCTGCTTGCTCTGTGCTAAACCATCACTCAATGCTTGGTAAATAAAGTCATGCACAAGGCGCGCTTGATGAAAACGCACTTCATGTTTTGCAGGGTGGACATTCACGTCCACCTGATGTGGGTCGAGTTCAATGAACAACACATACGTCGCGAATTGGTCTGGACGCAGGCTGGTTTCGTAGCTTTGACGAATCGCATGATTGATCAGCTTGTCACGCATCATACGACCATTCACATAGCAGTATTGCAGGTCGCTTTGTTGTCTTGCTCCTTCTGGCGTGGTGATCCAGCCATGAAGTTTTAGGCCTTGATGCTCAAGTTCGATCTTAAGCATATGACGAACAAAAGGATTGCCACATACCGCAGCGATTCGCTTTTCTGCTTGAACTTGTGTTTTTGCAGCGCGGTACTGACGAATCATCTTGCCGTTATGACGAAGGTTGATCGTCACATCAAAACGACTCAATGCGATGCGTTTAAGCAACTCATCAATATGGGTGAATTCAGTTTTCTCGGTGCGTAAGAATTTGCGGCGTGCTGGCGTATTAAAGAACAGGTCCAACACCTCAACCGAAGTGCCAATAGGATGCGCCGCAGGCTGCAGTTTCACCTGCATATCACGGCCTTCACTGTGTGCTGCCCAAGCTTGATCTTGAGTGGCAGGGCGTGACGTCATGGTTAAGCGCGCAACCGAGCTAATACTCGCCAGCGCTTCACCACGGAAACCGAGGCTGACGATCGCCTCTAGGTCATCAAGAGTGTGGATTTTGGAGGTAGCATGACGACTCAGTGCCAAGGCAAGCTCATCTTTTACGATGCCTTTACCATTGTCACGAACGCGGATCATCTTGGCGCCACCTTTCTCGATATCAATATCGATACGTGTCGCACCAGAATCCAAACTGTTCTCAACCAACTCTTTTACAACAGAAGCGGGTCTTTCTACCACCTCACCCGCTGCGATTTGGTTAGCTAACCGAGCTGGCAGTATTTTGATCGTCATATTTATAGCTACCTTACTGCCATTGATGGAAACGCTGCTACGTTTGCACTAGTTCTTATTTTTTATCATTGATATACCTGAAGCTGTTTAGCATTCCCAAGACTACTTGTGAGGAATAATCAACACTTGGCCGATAGCCAGGCTGTCAGATTTTAACTTATTCGCTTGGCGAATGCTGTTGACGCTCACGCCGTATTTCGAAGCTATCTTGCCAAGGTAATCACCTCTTGCAACTTTGTGTTTGCGCAGAGGAACATCTTTAACTTCAACCGTAATACGTAACTTTTGGCCTACTCTCACCGTCTCTGATTTCAAACGGTTCTCACGTTTAATATCAGCCACCGACACTTTATAGCGGCTGGCGATCTTACCTAGGTACTCTCCAGACTTAACCGTGTGAGTGATGGTCTTCGTTTTAACCGCACTGCTTGATGATGAAGTTGAAGCACTGCCTGGAATCTTAAGTACTTGGCCAATTGCTAGGCTGCTCGATTTCAGATTGTTGAACTTCATCAACGTCTGTGTCGACGTACCATACTTGCTCGCAATCACAGACAAAGACTCACCACGAGAGACTTTATGTTGGCTCACGCTGCCCGTTGATGACGTTGCGTTAGACAAGATAATCCCTTCAGGCGGGTTAGCCTTCAAATACTTAACCACCGCTTTAGTCACTGCTCGTGCCAATTTATCTTGGTGCGAACGTTGGAAAAGAAGCTTCTCTTCCGTCGGATTCGAAATAAAACCTGTCTCTACAAGTACTGATGGGATCTGTGGTGAACGTAATACTGCTAAGCTGGTGTTAATCGGCTTGCTATTGTGCAGTTTCGCAACCTTACCCATTTCAGACAGAATTGCCGTTGCCAGTTTGTATCCCTCTTTTTGAGAGTGGCTAAACTGCAAATCAAGCAGGGTTTGGTTTACGTTCTTATCATCAATATTGCTTGTGAACGCTGCACCGCTACCACCAAGCAATTCAGACTGTTTCTCTTTATTCTCAATCCAACGAGAGATCTCTGTATTTGCGCGTCGAGTGTTCAATACAAACACTGAACCACCTCTTGGTTGAGGCGTCGTAAAGGCGTCGGCGTGAATAGAGATCAACAGGTGAGCTTCATTCTCTCGAGCAATCGCAACACGTCGATTCAGGTTCACAAAGTAATCAGCATTACGAGTCATACGAGTTTTGATCCCCGGGACCGCATTCAGTTGAGCTGCTAACTTCTTAGAAATACTCAGAGTCGCGTCTTTTTCGTATTTACGCGTAGGACCAATCGAACCTGGGTCTTCACCACCGTGGCCAGGATCAATCACAATTAGAATATCTTTCTGGCGCTTAACCTGATTAATGTTCTTACTTACCGTTGGCTTACTCGGTGTCGATGTCGCTTTACTTGCCGCACCATGAGGTAAGTCGATCACCAAACGGTGTCCATACTGACCACCTGGGGTCGGGCTCAGTTTGAATAATTCTGCTTTAGACGACTTCTTTAACTCAAAAACCAAGCGATAGGTGTTTTTGTCTGGCGGTGAGCTCTTACGAATCTTAGATAGAACAGGGCTGTCTTTCACCTCGACCGGTAACTTAGTCGCAAGACTGGTATTTTTTAAATCAACCACTAAGCGACTCGGGCTACTCAGGGTGAAATAGCTAAAGTCCGCTTCTGATTTTAAGTCGATAACCACACGAGTTTCTTCTGGAGAAGGCCAAACCCTTAAACTTTTCAGTGAGTTTGCAGAAACAAGTGAAGAAAACAGTATAGAAAAAACAGCAGCCATCATGGCCACTGTTGAAATAAGGCGTTTAGAAATCAACATAACTCCAACTGACTAAGTAAGCGCTGTCCGTATTCACTATTAGCGGTTAAAGAAACAATACGGTGATCGTCTTGGTAACGAATATCAATATCCAAATCGGCTTCTGGTAGCATCCCATAACCTTTCTCAGGCCATTCAACCAAACAGATAGCATCCGGAGTAAAGTAGTCACGAATTCCCATAAACTCTAACTCTTCAGGATCGGCTAGGCGATAAAGGTCAAAGTGGTACACCTGCCAATCTGCAAGTTGATAAGGTTCAACTAGAGTATACGTTGGGCTCTTTACATTTCCTTGATGGCCAAGTGCTTTTACAAAGCCACGACTGAAAGTCGTTTTACCTGCGCCAAGATCACCATGCAGATAAATAGTCGTCTGCTGTGAGCAAAGATTCGAAAGCTCCGTTCCTAATTGAATCGTTGCTTGTTCATCTTTCAAAGTAAATTGTTTCGTGCTCATGAATACGTTCTCTAAAAATCGATCGTTGACTATATAAAAATCAAAAGAACAAGAATAGTAAACCGTGATGCTTTTGGGAGACAAGCACTCAAGTGTAAGTTCTATGAAAAATACTGCTCAAAACGCGTCTGTTCTGGTCAACACCACTAAGATCCGTTAAGATCCGCCCCCATTTTTGCCGAACCTAATTTTAATTAGCCTTATCTCTAATTGTAAAACAGAGAAAATAAGAAATAAGCCATGAATCTAGACCATCTTGCTGAAAAAATTAAAATCTGGGGAAAAGAGCTGGGCTTTCAAAAAGTTGGCATCTGCGATGTTGATTTAAGTGAACACGAAGCCCCTCTTCAAGCATGGCTAGATGCAGGCAACCACGGCGAAATGGATTGGATGGCTCGACATGGGATGATGCGTGCACGTCCTGATGAACTTCACCCAGGCACAATTCGAGTGATCAGCGCTCGAATGAACTACCTACCACCAGAAGCTCAGTTCGCCTCTAACCTAAGCGATACCACTCAAGGCTACATCAGCCGCTATTCTTTAGGCCGCGACTATCACAAATTGTTCCGTAACCAGTTGAAAAAGCTAGGACAAAGAATTGAAAAAGAGGTCGAGGGTTTAGACTCACGCCCTTTCGTCGATTCAGCGCCCATTTTGGAAAGACCACTCGCTCAAAAAGCAGGGTTGGGCTGGACAGGTAAACACTCATTAATTCTTGATAAAGACGCTGGCTCTTGGTTCTTTCTAGGGGAGCTGTTAGTTAACATCCCTCTTCCCACGGATGAACCCAGTGTTGATGAGTGCGGCAAATGCACCGCATGTATCACTTCTTGCCCAACGGGTGCCATTATTGCTGATGGCGTAGTGGATGCTCGCAAATGTATCTCGTACTTAACCATTGAATATGATGGTGTGATCCCTGAAGAGTATAGAGATGCCATTGGTAACCGTATCTACGGTTGCGATGATTGTCAGTTAGTTTGCCCGTGGAATCGTCATGCCGAACTCACAGAGCAAACAGACTTTCACCGCAGAGAAGATTTCCAAGAAGCCGATCTGGTTTCACTTTCAAGTTGGGACGAAGCAACCTTCCTAAAGAAAATGGAAGGCTCAGCAATCAGACGTATCGGCCACACCCAGTGGTTACGCAATATCTTTGTTGCGATGGGCAATGCACCATTTCAACAACGCATTATTGAAACCCTGGAGTCTCATCAAGGCAAAAACGAAATGCTTGATGTGCATATTGAGTGGGCTTTGAATAAACAACTACAGCAGTTACCCAACGCTAGCAGTGTGCAAGAAGATAGCTCTACGCAGAAAAATAGCTGTGTGCAAAAAAGTAACAGCAAAATCTCCACCAAAAAGCACAGACTGATACGTATAGTAGAGAAAGGACTACCAAGAGACGCCTAGCCCTTTTGGTATCAACGATTGACAGCGACACCCACATCGATAGTCCAATATTTAAGACAACTCGTTGCACATAATTTTAGAACAATGTTTGACCTTGTTCTCAATTCTAACAATGTGGAAAAAATTCAGAACTCTCGTAAACTTCCGACACCCGAGCAAAGTTAAACACAGTACCGATAAATGATTAAGATCAAAAAACAACAAGTTAACGATCTTTTATTAAATCCAAGATAGGCATCCAACTTGATAAAAAACAACAAGTTACGATCGCTGCAATTCATCTAATATATTGAAAACAAGAAAGATCTTTTAGGGATAGGTAAAGAATTAAGCCTGAAACAACTTTATCAACCAAGTTATCCACACCTAACACTTTGTGGATAAGTCTGTTTATAGATGTGAAAAACCTCAAGTGTCTGCTTCAGAGACCTGATATTTACTAGCATTTCAGTTGCTAAGAAAAATTTAAGACAAAAAAATATCCACCATGATGGAGGATTATTTGCTTTTTTGGGGGATTATGCTTCGCAGCATTAAAGAAAGAGCGTGACCTTTGTGGTCGCCTTTAAACTCTGTGATCTAAAGAAAAACACGGTGGTTTAAAGAGTCTTAATAGCTTTTTTAGAAGAAAGCTGGAGCGATACATCGGGTTCGAACCGATGACCTCAACCTTGGCAAGGTTGCGCTCTACCAACTGAGCTAGTATCGCATAAGTTATTCGCTGCTCATAC
>NZ_JBFRTN010000040.1:0-219 GCF_041474095.1 Vibrio sp. 10N.222.54.A3 | reverse complement strand
TCCCGCGTCCGAATGCATTGTTTAAGACAATGAGACTAAACCATTTTCATCTTCAGCATAAAGCGTGAGAGAGAATTTGGAGCGATACATCGGGTTCGAACCGATGACCTCAACCTTGGCAAGGTTGCGCTCTACCAACTGAGCTAGTATCGCATAAGCTAACCGTTCATCTTGTCTGCTAAGAAGCAGCAAATTAACGTTTAACTGTAATGTGGTTGC
>NZ_JBFRTN010000039.1:0-45578 GCF_041474095.1 Vibrio sp. 10N.222.54.A3 | reverse complement strand
CGGTACTACTGACTTTCATTTAAATCATCTTATTTGTTAAGAGACTACTTTTTCTTAGTCGGACGCTGCCAATCTGCAATCTTACGTTCTTTCGCACGGCTGATAACCAGCTCATTTTCAGAAACATCGCGCGTTACTGTAGAACCAGCACCAACGGTAGCACCATTACCAATCGTAACAGGCGCTATTAATTGACTATCTGAACCAACGAATACGTCGTCGCCAATGATGGTCTTGAACTTATTCGCACCATCGTAGTTACAAGTAATTGCACCCGCACCCACGTTTACGCGCTGACCAATTTCAGCATCGCCTAGATACGTTAAGTGGTTCGCTTTAGAACCTTCACCAAGGCGAGTGTTCTTCACTTCGACAAAGTTACCAACGTGCGAGTTATTACGCATATCAGCACCAGGACGTAGACGAGTGAAAGGACCAACCGTACAGTCTTCACCGACCGTTGCACCTTCGATCACGCTGTATGGGCGAACGATGGTGTTGTCATCAATCTCGCAGTCTTTCAATACACAACCAGTGCCGATAATCACGTTGTCGCCAATGCTTACGCTGCCTTCGATGATAACGTTAGTGTCAATCTCAACGTCCATACCGCACTGCAGCTCACCACGTAGATCAAAGCGGCTTGGGTCGCGCAGCATTACGCCTTGCTTCAATAACTTGTCGGCTTGCTCAGCTTGGTAAGCGCGCTCTAGACGAGCCAGTTGAGAGCGGTCGTTTACGCCTTCCACTTCAATTGGGCTTACTGGGTGTACCGCTTCAACTGCACGACCTTCGTCGTGAGCCGCTGCGATAACGTCAGTCAGGTAGTATTCACCCTGTGCGTTGTCGTTACTTAGGCCAGACAACCAGCGCTTCAGATCGCCACCAGTCGCCACCATAACGCCAGTGTTGATCTCTTTGATAAGCTTCTGCTCATCCGTTGCATCTTTCTGTTCAACGATAGCCACAACAGGACCATTACGACGAATAATACGTCCGTAGCCCATTGGGTTGTCTAACACGACAGTAAGTAGCGCGATGCCACCGTTTGGTTGAGCGTCTAATAGGTTTTCAATGGTTTCAGGTGAGATCAGTGGAACATCACCATATAGCACCAATACTTTTTCATCATCAGCGAAATGTGCAGATGCTTGATCCACAGCGTGGCCTGTGCCGAGCTGCTCAGCTTGCAGTGCCCAGTTTACAGATTCTTCAGCTAGAGTAGCCTTCATCTGATCACCACCGTGGCCGTAAACCAGGTTGATGTTTTGAGCGCCTAGACCATTACATGTATCGATAACATGCTTCACCATTGGCTTACCCGCAAGTGTGTGCAGAACCTTTGGTGTGTTTGAATACATGCGAGTGCCTTTGCCCGCCGCGAGAATTACCGCGCTAAACTTCATTGTAAACCTATCCAACGTTATTTTTATTAAGCCGATATTGTAACCGTTTTTGGCCAAAAAATTAAATCGCAATAACCATTTAACCAGTAGTGATACGTAAAAGAAGCATTTTTGAGAATCTAAAAATGCAAAAAGGCGACCCTTAGGTCGCCTTTATCTCAGAGTCTATAATCTTAAAAAGATTAACGACGCTGTTTTGTCAGTTCGATAACTCGTAACTGAGCAATGGCTTTAGCCAGTTCACCGGCCGCTTGTGCGAAGTCTATGTCGCCATGCTGATTTTGGATATTCTCCACAGCCTTGCGTTTAGCTTCTTCCGCCTTTGCTGCGTCTAGCTCTTCACCACGGATAGCTGTATCAGCCAGTACAGTCGCTGTACCAGGCTGAACTTCTACCATACCACCAGAAACATAAATGATTTCTTCGTGGCCGTGCTGCTTAACAATACGCACCATACCAGGCTTGATAGCGGTCAGCAGTGGAGTATGACCATGGAAAATACCAAGCTCACCCTCACTACCGGTCACCTGAAACGTCTCAACAAGGCCTGAGAAAATTTGTTTCTCTGCACTTACAACGTCTAGGTGAAAGGTTATTGCTGCCATATCGCCTCCTAGTTAGCCTTATAGCTTCTTAGCATTCTCGATAGCTTCGTCAATTGCACCACAGTACATGAACGCTTGCTCTGGAATGTCATCGTATTCACCAGATAGAAGACCTTGGAAGCCACGTAGAGTCTCTTTAAGAGGTACGTAAACGCCTGGGTCACCTGTAAATACTTCCGCTACGTGGTAAGGCTGAGTTAGGAACTTCTCAATCTTACGAGCACGAGATACAACTTGCTTATCTTCTTCAGATAGCTCGTCCATACCTAGGATAGCAATGATATCTTTCAGCTCTTTATAGCGCTGAAGAGTAGACTGAACGCCACGAGCGATGTCGTAGTGCTCTTGTCCAACTACCAATGGATCCAGTTGACGTGAAGTAGAATCTAGCGGGTCGATCGCTGGGTATAGACCCATAGATGCGATGTTACGGTTAAGTACAACCGTTGCATCCAAGTGAGCGAACGTTGTTGCTGGAGACGGGTCAGTCAAGTCATCCGCTGGTACGTATACCGCCTGTACAGACGTGATAGAACCAGATTTAGTTGACGTGATACGCTCTTGTAGAACACCCATTTCTTCAGCTAGTGTAGGTTGGTAACCTACCGCAGAAGGCATACGACCTAGAAGTGCTGATACTTCAGTACCTGCTAGTGTGTAACGGTAGATGTTATCAACGAACAGTAGAACGTCACGACCTTCGTCACGGAAGCGCTCTGCCATTGTTAGACCAGTCAGTGCAACACGTAGACGGTTACCTGGTGGCTCGTTCATCTGACCGTAAACCATCGCTACTTTTGATTCTTCAGGTTTTTCGATGTTTACAACACCTGCTTCCTGCATCTCAAAGTAGAAATCGTTACCTTCACGAGTACGCTCACCTACACCTGCAAATACAGATAGGCCTGAGTGTTGAAGTGCGATGTTGTTGATAAGTTCCATCATGTTAACGGTCTTACCTACACCAGCACCACCGAATAGACCGATTTTACCACCCTTAGCGAATGGACAAATCAAGTCGATTACTTTAACACCAGTTTCTAGAAGAGCTGTCTCGTTAGACTGCTCTTCGTAGCTTGGAGCTTCACGGTGAATGGCGTAATGCTCTTCAGCACCAATCTCGCCACACTCATCAATCGCGTCACCTAGGACGTTCATGATACGACCCAATGTCTTAGTACCTACTGGTACTGAGATTGGAGCGCCAGTATTTTCAACTGTCAAACCACGACGTAAACCATCAGAGCTACCCATTACGATTGCGCGAACTACGCCACCGCCAAGTTGTTGCTGAACTTCAAGAACTAGACGTTCTTGTACTTCATTAACATTCAGAGCGTCGTATACACGAGGTACTTCACCCTGTGGGAACTCTACGTCGACTACCGCACCGATGATCTGTACGATCTTACCTGTAGCCATCGTTAATCCTCTAACTATTTAGTTTTACCTAAGCTTAAACCGCAGCTGCGCCTGAAACGATCTCAGAAAGTTCTTGTGTAATCGCCGCTTGACGCGCTTTGTTATACACAAGTTCTAAGTCATCAATAATGTCACCAGCGTTATCTGTTGCTGATTTCATTGCAATCATTCGAGCCGCTTGCTCACAAGCAAGGTTCTCAACCACACCTTGGTACACTTGAGATTCGACATAGCGAACCAATAGTGCATCTAGTAGTGGTTTTGGCTCGGGCTCATAAATGTAGTCCCAAGAATGACTGCGTTTCATTTCTTCGCTGTCTGATTTAGGCAAAGGAAGTAATTGATCGATCGTTGGTTCTTGAACCATAGTGTTTTCAAACTTGTTGAACACTACGAACAGGCGATCTAATTCGCCTTCATCATATTTCTTCAGCATAACGCTTACAGAGCCAATCAAGTCTTCAAGGCTTGGACGATCGCCCAGACCAGAAACTTGAGCTGCTACTTTCGCGCCGCTGTTGTTGAAAAATGCTGTCGCTTTTGAACCTACAATTGCAAGTTCAACGTCAGCACCTTTCTCAGACCAATCTTTCATGTCGTTCATGGCTTTTTTGAACAAGTTAATGTTCAAACCACCACAAAGACCACGGTCTGTAGAAACGATGATGTAACCAACACGTTTGGCTTCACGTTCCTCAAGATAAGGATGCTTATACTCGAGGCTACCATTAGCCAAATGACCGATCACTTTACGCATTGTTTCTGCATATGGACGAGTAGCTTCCATTGCGTCTTGAGAACGACGCATTTTTGAAGCTGCTACCATTTCCATTGCTTTCGTAATCTTCTGTGTGCTTTTAACACTACCGATTTTATTACGTATCTCTTTTGCGCCGGCCATCGTTACTCTCCGTTAATGGTATGAGGTGGCCCTAAGACCACCTACCAATTACCAGGTCTGGGTTGCCTTGAAATCGTCAACAAGCTTCTTCAGCTCAGCTTCGATTTCTTTATTGAAAGCACCCGTTGTGTCGATCTGTGTTGCTAGATCGGCATATTGACCACGAGCAAACGACAGTAAAGCAGCTTCAAAGTCTAGAACTTTAGAAAGTTCAACGTCTTGAAGGTATCCACGCTCTGCAGCGAAGATTACTAGAGCTTGGTCAAATACAGACATAGGAGCGTATTGCTTCTGCTTCATCAGTTCTGTAACTTTTTGACCGTGGTCTAGCTGCTTCTTAGTCGCTTCATCAAGATCCGAAGAGAACTGAGCAAATGCTGCAAGTTCACGGTATTGAGCTAGAGCAGTACGGATACCGCCAGATAGCTTCTTGATGATTTTAGTCTGCGCCGAACCACCTACACGAGAAACTGAGATACCAGGGTCAACAGCTGGACGTACGCCCGCGTTGAATAGCTCAGTTTGTAGGAAGATCTGACCATCGGTAATCGAGATTACGTTCGTCGGTACGAATGCAGATACGTCACCAGCTTGCGTTTCGATGATAGGAAGAGCAGTTAAAGAACCCGTCTTGCCTTTCACTTCGCCTTTAGTGAATTCTTCTACGTAGTGTTCGCTTACACGAGCAGCACGCTCTAGTAGACGAGAGTGAAGGTAGAAAACATCACCAGGGAACGCTTCACGACCTGGTGGACGCTTAAGCAGTAGTGAGATCTGACGGTAAGCGACAGCTTGCTTAGATAGATCATCATAAACAATCAGTGCATCTTCACCGCGATCACGGAAGTATTCACCCATCGCACAACCAGCATACGGTGCAAGGTATTGCAGCGCTGCAGATTCAGAAGCCGATGCAACAACAACAACAGTGTTTGCTAGTGCGCCGTGCTCTTCTAGTTTGCGAACTACGTTAGCGATAGTCGACGCTTTTTGGCCGATTGCAACGTAGATAGAGAAAATACCAGAATTTTTTTGGTTAATAATCGCATCGATCGCCATCGCTGTTTTACCAGTCTGACGGTCACCGATAATAAGTTCACGCTGACCACGACCGATAGGGATCATTGAGTCAACTGACTTGTAACCAGTTTGAACAGGTTGATCTACCGATTTACGGTCGATTACACCTGGTGCGATAATTTCTACAGGCGAAGTCAATTTCGCATCAATAGGACCTTTACCATCAATTGGCTCACCTAGCGTGTTTACCACACGACCAAGCATTTCAGGACCTACTGGTACTTCGAGAATACGACCCGTACCTGTAACTTTCATGCCTTCCTGTAGGTCAGCATATGGGCCCATTACAACAGCACCAACCGAATCACGGTTCAAGTTAAGTGCTAGCGCGTAACGGCCACCCGGTAGTTCAATCATTTCACCTTGCATCACGTCCGCTAGGCCGTGAATGCTAAGGATGCCATCGCTTACCGAAACGATAGTACCTTCATTGCGAGCTTCACTAACAACGTCGAAAGATTCAATACGTTGTTTAATTAGATCGCTAATTTCAGTGGAATTAAGTTGCATGCTCCAATCCCCATTAAGACTGCAATGCATCGCTCAGGCGGTCTAAACGACTGCGCGCTGAGTTATCGATGACTAGGTCTCCGGCTCGAATAATAACTCCACTAAGTAGAGTCTCATCTATACTGCAATTCAGCTGAACTTTGCGCGCAAGGCGCAGTTCCAATTTGCTGATAATGCTTGTGCGTTGTTCTTCAGAAAGTTCAACAGCTGAAGTAACTTCAACGTCGATCTCTTTCTCATACTCTTTTTTGAGTATAAAGAACTCTTTACAAACATCAGGAAAAGCCATTAAGCGGCCATTCTCTGCCATCACTTTAATTAAGTTCTGGCCGAATTCATCAAATTGTTCGCCACAAATTACAATGAATACTTCAGCTAATTTTTCAGCAGTCATAGAACCGCTTAATAAATTGTGAACATCATCATTTTGTGCCACTTCGGCAGCAAAAGTAAGCATTTGACCCCATTGGTCTAGCTCACCTTTATCTACCGCAAAGTCAAACGCTGCTTTAGCATAGGGGCGTGCGATTGTAGTCAAATCAGACATATACAGCCCCTTGCTTTAAAGTTTTGCAGTAATGTTGTTAAGAAGATCATCGTGTACATCTTTATCGATTGTACGCTCAAGGATTTTCTCAGCACCAGCTATAGCCAGAGTTGCGACTTGTTTGCGCAGGTCATCACGGGCACGTGTACGCTCTGCTTCAATTTCTGCTTCCGCTTGCGCTAAGATTTTCTGGCGTTCTGCCTGAGCTTCTTCGCGTGCTTCATCAATAATTTGAGCTTTACGTTTGTTTGCCTGATCAATAACCTCAGTTGCAGTGCGCTTTGCTTCTTTCATTTGCTCAGAAGCGTTGGCTTGTGCCAGGTTCAAGTCTTTAGCAGCGCGTTCAGCGGCTACAAGACCGTCAGCAATTTTTTTCTGACGCTCTTCAATTGCTTGCATGATTGGTGGCCATACATATTTCATGCAGAACCAAACAAACATAGAAAAAGCAATTGCTTGACCTAACAGAGTTGCGTTCATATTCACAACAGCTACCCCTCGTTAAGAATCAACTACAAAAATTTAATTAACTAATTAACAGTTAATTAGCCTGCTAGTTGACCAACAAATGGGTTAGCAAACGTGAATAGTAGTGCGATTACGATACCGATCATTGGAACAGCATCCAGTAGACCAGCGATGATGAACATCTTAACTTGTAGCATTGGAGCCATTTCAGGTTGACGCGCAGCGCCTTCTAGGAATTTACCACCAAGAATAGCAAAACCAATTGCAGTACCTACGGCACAAAGACCAACAATAATAGCAACAGCGATTGCTGAAAAACTTAGTACAGTTTCCATTTACGTTCTCCGATTAACATTAATAGTTAGAATAAAACTTAAAAATTTTTAGTGATCGCCATCTTCATGGGCCATTGATAAATAAACAATTGTTAACATCATGAAAACAAATGCTTGAATCAAAATAACCAAGATATGGAAGATAGCCCAAGGTAGAGAGCCTACCCATTGTAAATACCACGGTAGCATTGCCGCACAAAGAATGAATACAACCTCACCTGCGAACATGTTACCGAATAGACGCATACCAAGTGATAGAGGCTTCGCGAGTAGCGATACCACTTCAATCAGTAGGTTAAACGGGATCATGATTGGGTGATTAAATGGATGTAAAGCAAGTTCTTTGGCGAATCCACCTAAGCCTTTTACTTTGATGCTGTAGTAGATCATCAGAGCAAAAACACCTAAGGCCATTGACATGGTTATATTAACATCAGCTGAAGGAACCACTTTCAAATAAGGGATACCTAGCCAATGCTCCGCAGGATATGGTAAGAAATCGATAGGCACTAAGTCCATCAAGTTCATTAAAATAATCCAGCAGAATATAGTCAGTGCTAATGGAGCAATCAGAGGGTTGCGGCCATGGAAAGTGTCTTTAACGTTGCCATCAACGAATTCAACTACCATTTCAACAAAACACTGAAGCTTACCAGGTACACCTACTGTTGCTTTCTTAGCGACTGAGCGAAAAACCCAAAGGAATAACATCCCTGTCAACACCGAAAAAAACAGACTGTCTATATGTACGTTCCAGAAACTTGTCTCCTCTACAAGACCAAACTTAGCTAAAGAAAGGTTTTGTAAGTGGTGCTCAATGTATCCGGATGCTGTTGGCGCAGCCATAACTCATCCTATTTTTTATTGTTAATGAAAAGCACTGGCGCAAAGATATTAATACCTAGAACCAGTAAATAGGTCAGTTTGAGGGGAATTAATTCCACCTGCATATACATGTAGACAATAGAGAATAGTAGAACTGTGATAAGGATCTTTAGTGCTTCACCTGCATAGAACGACGCCGCAACTAACTTAGTTGCGCGAGCTCCACAAAATAGGAAAGCACACACACAAAAAACCACATTCGCGATGACAAAAATACCGCCACCAACCAATGCAGCAAAACCCCAATCAGGATTAACAGCTAAACCTAACCCTATCGCCACTAATATAACCGCGCTAAGCTCGATCAATAACATTTGCTTTGC
This sequence comes from Vibrio sp. 10N.222.54.A3, assembly GCF_041474095.1. NCBI lineage: Bacteria > Pseudomonadati > Pseudomonadota > Gammaproteobacteria > Vibrionales > Vibrionaceae > Vibrio > Vibrio sp. 10N.222.54.A3. Next base: position 37,096 of record NZ_JBFRTN010000039.1, on the reverse strand, counting down.
AAGCACTCGTCCTGGTCTTGCTAACGCCGCTACCATGTATTCGTTCCTCTTTAAGCCCACTTTACCACTCGCTTAAAAGCGTGCTGAGAAATTGGCGAAAATTATACGTTCAGCCAAATTGATTGCAATAATAATGCAGCAATCATTTACATTTCTGTATACAAACCGACAACTTTTGTAAGAAATTACTTGTTTATTACATAATTGACCTAAATCAATTATCTCATTTAGTACTCTAGTTTAGCAATAAGTTGCTCTAATTTGTGAGGCTCATCAAGAGTAATTGTCACTTTTGACTTACCGCTAACAGAACGAGTAACTGAAACGTTTGCTTGCAATTTTTCCGTGAGTCTTCGTGAAAGTTCGATGGCCTCAGTGTCTTCGGGCTTCGATTCCGCTTCAACGTCTGGTTTTAAGCACTTTTTGACAAGTTGCTCAGTTTGACGCACGGTCATTTTTTTGGTTGCTGCAGTATTCGCTGCCTCAACCTGGGTAACACCTTCAAGCGCAAGCAGTGCTCTAGCATGCCCCATTTCTAGTTGTTTACTGGAAACTAAACCTTTTACTTCATTTTCGAGCTGATTTAGACGTAATAAGTTACTAACGGTAGCTCTGGATTTACCAATCACATCGGCGACCTGCTGATGTGTCAGTGAAAACTCGTTCTGCAAGCGCTCTAGCGCTTGTGATTCTTCGATAACATTCAGATCTTCACGTTGAATGTTCTCGATCAATGCCATCGCAATCGCGGCCTTGTCTTCTACTCTCTTGATCAAGCATGGAACTTGTTTAAGACCAGCTTGACGAGCCGCTCTCCAACGACGTTCACCTGCAATAATCTCAAACTGGTCGTGCGCCAATGGGCGAACTACGATCGGTTGGATAATGCCTTGAGATTGAATTGATGCTGCCAGCTCTTCTAGCGCTTCAGGCGCAATATCCTTACGCGGTTGATATACACCAGGCTTCAAGCAACCAACAGCCAGTTCAATAAGCTCACCATCAGCCGACAACGCCTGACTATGAGAAGCAACTTGCTGTTTTTCACGAGCCAATGAGCTAGTTGCAAGCAATGCATCTAGCCCTTTTCCTAAACCACGCTTAGACATTGAGCGAATTCCTTTGGTTGGACCTATACTGGGACTTCTTCACGACGCAACATTTCGCCAGCAAGAGCAAGGTAAGCCTTAGCTCCTGCGGAATATTTGTCGTAGTACATAGCTGGCTTGCCGTGACTCGGGGCTTCTGCCAGACGCACATTTCTAGGGATCACAGTTCGGTAGACTTTGCTACCAAAGTGTTTTTTGAGTTGATCAGATACTTCGTTCGATAAGCGGTTGCGAGGATCGTACATAGTACGCAGAAGACCTTCGATCTTCAGGTTCTCGTTTACAACAGCCGCTAGCTTACTGATGGTATCCATCAATGCAGTCAAACCTTCCAAAGCAAAGTATTCACATTGCATAGGAACCAATACGGAGTCGGCCGCAGCCATCGCGTTGATTGTAAGAAGGTTTAATGAGGGCGGGCAATCAATAAAGATGAAATCATAGTTATTGCGAATGGGTTCGAGTGCGTTTTTTAAACGAACTTCACGAGCAAACACTTCCATCAGCTTGATTTCTGCCGCAGTAACATCACCGTTCGCGGCGATGAGGTCATAATTGCCAGATGTACTCCGGCAAACCACCTCATCAAATGGGGTGTCTTCAACCAACAAATCGTAAGCTGTTGCTTCAACTTGATACTTGTCGACACCGCTCGCCATAGTGGCATTACCTTGAGGATCGAGGTCAACAACCAATATCTTGCGTTTTGTTGCCGCCATTGATGCTGCTAAATTAATGCAAGTTGTTGTTTTTCCTACGCCACCCTTCTGGTTGGCAATTGCTACGATTCTACCCACTATGGCCTCGCTGATTATCCCTGACGCGATAAAGTAACTAGATGACGCTCTCCATCAAGCTCTGGCACTTGCAAAGCTTTAATGTCTGTCACTGAACACCATTCAGGTAACAGGTCGATTTCGTCTCTAGGATGTTGTCCCTTAAGAGCCAAAAATACACCGGATTGCTCTTTAGGTAAATGGTGACACCACTCTACCATGTCTGTCATTGACGCAAATGCACGACTGAGCACTGCATCAAACTTTTCTTCTGGTTGAAATTCTTCAACGCGACTTTGAACCGGTACCACGTTGTCGATACCCAGCTCATGAATCACCTGTTTGATAAAACGAATACGCTTACCTAGGCTGTCTAGCAAGTAAAACTCGCAGTCTGGATTCATGATTGAGAGCGGAATCCCAGGAAGACCAGGTCCCGTACCCACATCGATAAAGCGCTTACCTTGTAAGTGAGTGCTAACAATGATGCTATCTAAGATATGTTTCACCATCATTTCTTGTGGGTCACGAACTGATGTTAGGTTATAAGCTTTGTTCCACTTGTTCAGTAACTCAACGTAGCCAACCAACTGGCCACGTTGTTTTTCAGATACTTCAAGTTCAGTCTGGCCAATAAGGTGATCCAGTTTTTCGCGTAAAGCGCTCATTATGCTTCCTCACCTTTTTTCAACAGGCCGTGTTTTTTCAAGTAAACCAACAGAATTGAGATTGCTGCAGGTGTGATACCTGAAATTCGCGAAGCAATACCAATTGAGTCAGGCTTAGCTGTCGTTAGTTTAAGAACCACTTCGTTAGAAAGTCCTTTTACCTTGCTGTAATCGATATCAGCAGGCAGTTTGGTGTTTTCATGACGCAGTGATTTTTCAATTTCGTCTTGTTGACGCTGAATGTAACCATCGTACTTCACTTGGATCTCAACTTGCTCAGACGCTTGTTGATCTTCCAGTGCAGGACCAAAACGATCCAATGCGGTTAACTGTGAATAAGTCATTTCAGGGCGACGAAGAAGATCTTCACCGCTCGCTTCACGAGACATTGGTGTTTTCAGAATTTGGTTCAGTTGATCAATATCTTCAGATTTTGGATTAATCCAAGTCTCTTTCAGACGTTGACGCTCCTTCTCCATGTTTTCCATCTTCTCGTTGAAACGAGCCCAACGAGCGTCATCAACAAGGCCAAGTTCACGCGACTTTTCAGTCAAGCGGATATCGGCGTTGTCTTCACGAAGCAGCAGACGGTATTCCGCGCGAGACGTAAACATGCGGTAAGGTTCTTTGGTACCCATGGTAGATAGGTCGTCGATAAGCACGCCCATGTAAGCTTGGTCACGACGTGGACTCCAGCCTTCTTTGCCTTGAGTAAACAAACTTGCATTCAGACCGGCCATCAAGCCTTGTGCAGCCGCTTCTTCATAGCCAGTGGTACCGTTGATTTGACCCGCAAAGAATAGACCTTTGATAAACTTAGTTTCGTAAGTCAGCTTAAGGTCGCGAGGATCAAAGAAATCGTACTCAATCGCATAGCCAGGGCGAACGATATGAGCATTTTCAAAGCCCTTCATCGAACGAACAATTTGAACCTGTACATCAAACGGCAGACTGGTAGAGATACCATTCGGGTATAGCTCGTGAGTCGTTAGACCTTCTGGCTCAATAAAAATTTGGTGACTGTTCTTGTCAGCAAAACGCATTACTTTGTCTTCAATCGAAGGGCAGTAACGAGGGCCAATGCCTTCAATCACACCCGCGTACATAGGGCTGCGATCAAGGTTGGCACGAATTACGTCATGCGTATTTTCATTGGTATGCGTGATGTAACATGGAATTTGACGAGGTTGTTGAGCTCGGCTGCCCATGAACGAGAAAACAGGCGTCGGGTTATCACCGTGCTGAACCTCAAGCTCAGAAAAATCAACGCTACGCGCATCGATACGAGGAGGAGTACCTGTTTTCAGGCGATCAACTCGGAATGGAAGATCACGAAGACGGTCAGCCAGTGCGATCGATGGTGGATCACCAGCACGGCCACCTGAAGAACTTTCCATACCAATATGGATCTTGCCGCCTAGGAATGTGCCCACAGTCAGAACCACAGCGCTTGCGCGGAACTTAAGGCCCATCTGCGTTACCACACCTACCACTTGATCCTGTTCAACGATCAAGTCATCAACCGACTGTTGGAACAAAGTCAGGTTTGGCGTGTTTTCAAGAACGTTACGAACAAAGGCTTTGTACAGTGCGCGGTCAGCTTGTGCACGAGTAGCACGAACCGCAGGGCCTTTTGATGCGTTCAATGTTCTGAACTGAATACCTGCATGATCAATAGCTTGCGCCATTAATCCACCCATTGCATCGACCTCTTTTACCAAGTGGCCCTTACCGATCCCGCCAATGGCTGGGTTACAAGACATTTGTCCTAGTGTATCGATATTATGAGTAAGTAATAACGTACTTTGACCAGTACGTGCAGATGCGAGTGCGGCTTCCGTTCCTGCATGGCCACCACCAACAACGATGACGTCAAATTTTTCGTGATAAAGCATGAACCGACCTCAGGTATTCAAACGTTTTCTAGATTGATAAAAAGGAGCGATATTCTACCTGTTTTCATAGCCTGAGAAAACGTTTTTGGGATTTTTCGAAAAAGCTGTTTTTAATTAATATAGATAAGATCTTTAAGGAGATCTTTTATTAGATCTATTATTAGGATCGAGGGTATCTGTGGATAAGTCGGAAATGATCAACGAGATCATGGATCTTTTTTGGATCAAATGATGTGATCTAACTTTGATCAGGATGAGGATTAGCTGGGATCAAAATGGCTACTTATTCACAGGAGGAAATTAGCCTAAAACTTGTTATTTGGATAACTATAGGTTAATCACCGTATATGTATGATCTTATCCACAGCAGAAATTGAAAATAGATCGCTAATTTTCGATGTTTTTGAAAAAAAGTTATTCACAATCACGATGTTCAGAGACAAAAAAAGCGGCATAAGCCGCTTTTTGAGAGAGGAGAGAGGTTAAAACTGGTCGCTATGATCGTTGAACCAAGCTTCTGCTGCGTCTTCTGGTACCGGAGTTTCCAATACATCGATGGTAAAACAGTCAGAAATAGGCTGAGCACCGAGCTCTTTCATCTGGCTGTGGACTGATTTTCCCGCCAAACAGAAGGTATCGTAACTCGAATCACCAAGCGCCACGACAGCAAAGCGAACCGGGCTTAAATCTGGAGATTGCTGGGTCAATGCGTCGATAAACGGCTTAATATTATCTGGAAATTCACCCGCACCATGAGTTGAAGTCACCAGCAACCAAAAGCCTTGTTGGGGAATATCATCGAATTCAGGCTGATTATGAAGGGTGATCTCGTGGCCTTGCTCTTCAAGAAGATCATTAAGGTGATCGCCAACGTACTCTGCACCACCTAAGGTGCTGCCTGTAATAATGTGGATCATTAAGCTGTCCTTACTAAAGAAAAAGGCCAGCATGAGCCGGCCTTTAAAGGTTATTTACCAATACAGAAAGAGGTGAAGATACGGCCGAGTAGGTCATCGGAACTGAATTCACCAGTAATCTCGTTAAGGTGTTGCTGCGTTATACGCAGTTCTTCTGCCAAGATTTCCCCTGCCATATAGCCTTCGAGCTGTTGCTGGCCAATATCTAGATGCTCAGATGCGCGTTCTAGGGCATCTAAGTGGCGACGACGTGCCATGAAGCCACCTTCATTGCCACCAGCAAAGCCCATGCAATCTTTTAAGTGATTACGTAGTGCATCAACGCCTTGTCCCGTCTTTGCTGATAGTCGAATCAGAGTTGGATCATTAACATGGCAAATCCCGAGATCTTCACCGGTTTGATCGGCTTTGTTACGAATCACGGTCATTCCGATGTTATTCGGCAGACGATCAACGAAATCTGGCCAGATATCTTTCGGGTCGGTTGCATCGGTAGTGGTGCCATCGACCATAAATAAAACGCGATCGGCTTGAGCAATTTCTTCCCAAGCGCGTTCAATACCGATTTTTTCGACTTCATCCGAGGCTTCACGCAGGCCTGCGGTATCAATAATGTGCAGTGGCATACCATCAATATGGATATGTTCACGAAGTACATCACGGGTTGTACCTGCAATATCAGTCACAATCGCGGAGTCTTTACCCGATAATGCATTCAGTAAGCTCGACTTACCGGCATTAGGACGACCTGCAATCACCACCTTCATACCTTCACGCATGATGGCACCTTGATTGGCTTCTTGGCGAACCGCTTCGAGGTTGTCGATGATAGCTTGTAAGTCAGCACTTACTTTACCGTCAGCAAGGAAATCAATCTCTTCTTCTGGGAAGTCGATAGCGGCTTCAACATAGATGCGTAAGTGAATCAGAGAGTCCACCAGCGTATTAATGCGTTTCGAGAACTCACCTTGCAACGATTGCAGAGCTGATTTCGCCGCTTCTTCTGAACTGGCATCAATGAGGTCAGCAATCGCTTCTGCTTGGGTTAAATCCATCTTGTCGTTCAAGAAGGCACGCTCCGAGAACTCACCTGGGCGTGCTGCGCGTAGCCCTGGAATAGCGAGGATGCGCTTGATGAGCATATCCATTACCACAGGACCACCGTGGCCTTGCAGCTCTAAAACGTCTTCACCGGTAAACGAGTGCGGGTTAGGAAAGTAAAGCGCGATGCCTTGGTCTAGCTCTAAACCATCGTGAGATTTAAAAGGGGTGTACTCAGCGTAACGTGGTTTCAGTACTTTGCCGGTAACTTCAAGCGCAACTTGGGCTGCTTGTGGGCCTGAAACGCGAATAATACCGACGCCGCCACGGCCGGGTGCAGTCGCTTGAGCAACAATCGTATCTGTAGTCATAGTTGTGCCTGCTAGCATGTGAAAGCCAAAAAGGGGCGCTCACGATTAATCAATTAGCTGAATTGTAATCAGCTAAAAACAAAAAGGCGACCTTTTGGTCGCCTTTCTTTGTCTCTTTCTATTATCGAACTTACTTAGAATGTAAGCCTTTCTTTTCCAGCGCGCGGTAGATAAGCGTTTGCTGAATCAGAGTTACGATGTTCGATACTAGCCAGTATAGAACCAGACCTGAAGGGAAGAACAGGAAGAAGAATGTGAACATAACCGGCATAAAGGTCATGATCTTCTGCTGCATTGGATCCGTTACAGTTGTCGGGCTCATCTTCTGGATTAGGAACATTGAAGCACCCATCAGAAGTGGCAAGATGTAGTATGGGTCTTGTGCTGAAAGGTCAGTAATCCAACCGAAGAACGGTGAGTGACGCAGTTCAACAGACTCCATTAGTGCCCAGTATAGCGAAATGAAGATAGGCATTTGCAGAAGGATAGGTAAACAGCCACCTAGTGGGTTTACTTTCTCTTTCTTGTAAAGCTCCATCATTTCTTGGCTCATGCGTTGACGGTCGTCGCCGATACGCTCACGCATTGCAGTCAGCTTAGGCTGAAGCATACGCATTTTCGCCATAGACGTGTACTGAGCTTTCGTTAGTGGGTACATAGCACCACGAACGATGAAAGTTAGACAGATGATTGCCAGACCCCAGTTCACAACGATGCCTTGAATGAACGAAAGCAGAGTATGAAGTGGTTTAGCAATGAACCATAACCAACCGTAGTCAACTACTAGGTCTAGGTTAGGTGCAACAGCAGCCATTTGGTCTTGAAGTTTAGGACCAACCCAAAGCGTTGCTTTGAAGTTTGCTTCGTCGCCAGTAGCGATGGTTTTGTTCGGCATGCGAACACCGATGTCGCCAAGGTTACCAATTACACGAGTGTAAAGGTTGCTGCCTGCTTCGTCGCGTGGGATCCATGCACTTGCAAAGTAGTGCTGAATCATCGCTGCCCAACCTTGACCGTTTGCTAGGTTAAGAGACAGGTTGCGATCTTGCATGTCGTCGAAGCTGTATTTTTTGTAACGCGTATCTTCCGTAGAGTAAGCACCACCACGGTAAGTTGGCATTGTTAGGCTACCGCCGTCATCCATTACGTTCTGACGCAGGTGAGCGTACATGCCGAATGTCGCGTTGTTACCAGAGTTGTTGACTACATCGTATTCAACATCCATTGCGTAGCTGCCACGCTTAAGGATGAATGTTTTCGTGTAATCAAGGCCGTTCGCTTGGTAAGTCATCGGGATGCGTAGTTCATCCTGACCATCAGCAAGCGTGAAGCTGTCTGCTGAAACTGTGTAGCTTGGGCGGTTTGTGCTGCTTAAATCGATACCTTGAGGACCCACTAGACCGCTTTGTGCGATAAATTGGTGACCTGGTTCGTTTTTAAGAAGAACAAACGTATCTTCAGAATCGAACTCAGCAGAGTAATCGTTTAGGTTTGCTTTAACGACATCACCACCAACCGTATCAATTGACAGAGTCAGTACATCAGTTGTTACTGTGATAGTTTTAGCAGAAGAAGCAACTTGACCAGGAGCCGGGTCTAGATCATCTGCATAAGATGGCGCTGGTAGGGTGCTGCCAGATTGTGCCTGCTCAACCGCTTGTGGTGCTGGATTCTGAGCTACGTTCCATTGTTGGAACAGTAGGAAAGAAACCAAAGCCAATGCGATTAACAGGATATTACGTTGAGAATCCATCGTTATTTATCTCTGTCTTGTTTTTGGACTGGTGGAACGGGGTCAAAGCCCCCTTCGTTCAAAGGATGGCATTTTAATAGACGTTTGCCTGATAACCAACACCCTTTTACAAAACCGTGAGCTTTCAACGCTTCTATCGCATATAAAGAGCAGGTTGGAGTAAATCGGCAGCGTGGGCCGATGAGTGGACTAATAAACCATCTATAAAAATAGATGGGTATTAGCGCTATCCACGCGAAGGGCGAGACAGGCGAAGCCATAATTTGTCGAGTAGCTTGAACATTTCTTCATTGCTTAAATCTTGCGCGCTCTTCTTAGCGATTACAACAAAATCTTTGTTAGGAAGTTTGTGTTGAGTGTTACGAAAGCTTTCACGAGTAAGACGCTTGAATCGGTTACGACCCACGGCGGTTTTAATCTGCTTTTTCGGAACGGCTAATCCAAGACGAGGATTTGAAAGAGAGTTATTTCGGGCAATGATGGTGAAATGAGGGGAGCCAGCTCGATGAGCTTGCTTGAAGACATTTTGATAATGTTCGGGAGTTAACAAGCGTAACTCCCGACCGAAGGCTAGCTTATTCAAAATAATCAAAGATTACTTAGAAAGACGCTTACGGCCTTTTGCACGACGTGCATTGATTGTTGCGCGACCGTTCTTAGTAGCCATGCGAGCACGGAAACCGTGAGTACGCTTACGCTTTAGAACTGTAGGTTGAAAAGTGCGTTTCATTGTAATTACCTTACTGATCAGTAGTTTTAGGTTTTTGTTAAACCCGGCGTGGGCATTTTTTCTCTTCTTTATATAAGAAAGGAAAACCGACGCCTCTCAACAAAGAGGCGGAATTGTAATCACTGTCACAAAAAGTGTCAATGATTGGGTTAACTAAAATTCCGGTCGGGGGATTATACGTAGAATAACTAAAATCACAAGGATCCTTAGTCGATCCCAACCTTATTTAAGAATTTTTTTAATTTAGGATCCTGTGGATTACCAAAAATATCCTGTGGAGATCCCTGCTCGATAATATGACCGTCAGCCATGAAGATCACTCGGTCTGCGACCTCTCTCGCGAACTGCATTTCATGGGTAACCACCAGCATGGTTTGATGCTGATTTGCCAGTTTTTTCATTAGGTTAAGCACTTCGCCAACCCACTCAGGATCGAGCGCTGAAGTCGGCTCATCAAACAGTAAAAGCTCGGGTTGTAGTGCCATTGCACGGCCAATACCCACCCGTTGTTGCTGGCCACCAGAGAGCGCGGCTGGGTAGCTATCACCTTTGTCACCTAAGCCAATATCATCAAGTATTTGTTGTGCTTTTTCATGGGCTTGCTGTTTTTTCCAACCACGAACGGTAATTAAACCTTCAGCAATATTCTGTCTCGCGGTTTGGTGAGCGAACAGTGCATAGTTTTGGAACACAAAACCGGTCTTACGACGCAGTGCAAGCACCTCTGCCTTAGTGTGTTTCTGAGTATCAACCTTGATATCATCAATCGAAATCGTGCCTTGATCGGCTTGCTCTAGAAAATTCACACAACGCAGTAGGGTAGATTTACCCGTACCACTTGAACCTATGATGACAATTATCTCACCTTGTTTGATTTCTAGGTCGATCCCTTTCAAAACTTCGGTGTCACCAAACTGCTTGTGGATACTTTGTAATTTGATCATCGTACATACGCCTTATTCAGTTTCACTTCGGCCCAAATTTGAATACGAGTGAGGATAACCACCACGCCCCAGTAAATCAGTGCGACTGCTAAGAAAGCCTCGAAGAAGCGGAAACTTGAAGAAGCCTCCATCTGAGCTTTAGCCATGATTTCGGCGACACCTAGGGTGAAGGCAAGTGAAGTCGACTTGATCATATCGATGAAGTAGTTCATCAACGACGGCAGTGCCACGCGAGTTGCTTGCGGTAAGATCACTCGGCGCATCGCTTGGCTGGTTGTCATACCGACCGAAAGGCTGGCTTCCATCTGGCTGCGATCAATACCGATAATCGCGGCACGAATACTTTCTGCCATATACGCGGCAAAGTGCAGGGTTAAGCCAATCACAGCGGCGCTGAAGGCATCCAACCCAACCATCCACGGGAAGACTTGTGGTAAGCCGTAATAAAGGAGGAACAGCTGCACCAACAGTGGTGTGCCTCGGAAGAAGCTAATGTACAGCTGGCTCAGTTGGTCGAGCACTGAGATTTTGAATACACGAATATTCGCCAGTATCAGAGACAGGATCAGAGCAAAGAACAAGCCCCAAATCGCCATCTCCATGGTGGTGCCGAGATACTTTAACAGTATCGGCAACAGCTCTAGCATGTAATTAAAGTCAAATCCCATAATCTATCTCGTATTTTTATTGGCAGTGTTGTTCTATATGTAAGTACTGTTGTATCAGGTTTTTTAATCAGTGCACAAAAGCAAAAAGCCCACCGCTGTATAAAGCAGTGGGCCTTGAATGGAGAAAGTGAGTAATTACTTCTGAGTAATGTCCGCACCAAACCATTTCTGAGAGATACTTTCTAGCGTACCATCTGCGCGCATTGCTGCTAATGCTTCATTTACTTCTGCTTGCAGTTTTTTGCCGTTATCGTTGTCGACGAAAGGCCAAGCGTTTTCAATTGTTTCGAATGGCTGACCTGCTAGTTGTAATGGTAGACCAGTCTTCTTGATAAGCTCTAGTGCTGATAGGCGATCCATTACGAATGCATCGGCACGACCCAGTGCCACGTCATGTTCAATACCTGTATCGTAGGTTTTTACATTGATCTTGCCATCTTTGTCGTAGCTGCGAAGCAGTTGTTCAAAGTTTGAGCCTAGGTTTACCGCAACCGTCTTGCCATCAAGGTCTTCGATGCCTTTAATGCTGTCATTACCTTTACGAACGGTAATTTGTGCGCCGTCTACTACGTATGGGTCTGCGAATAGGTATTTCGCTTTACGTGCATCCGTCATTGTAATTTGGTTTGAAATGGTATCGATGCGACCCGTTTCAAGAAGACCAAACAGACCAGAGAAGTTTGCCGTTACGTATTCAACCTTGTAATCGTTACGCTTACCGATCTCATCCCATAAATCCACTTCAAAACCCTGTAGCTGGTCTTGTTTAACGAACGTAAACGGGAAATAGCGACCAGACATGCCGACTTTAACTTCAGTCGCAGCTTGAACAGTAGCAGCAGAGAGTGCGATAGCCGCAATTGCAGCCTTAATCCAGTTATTCATTTGGTAACTCCTTATATTTATGGGTTTGGATGTTACTGGGAAAATGCTCACTAGAATAAATAACCAGATGTTATTAACCATAACCAGATTGAATTCCCGATTTGGGGATAACTAGCAAGGATCCGGGCATAAGTGGATCATTGTGTGAGTAAATTAGGGGCAAGATGTGTGGATCCACCGATAAATTACAAATTTATTGTGAATAACTTGGATCTTATTCACTGGATCTGTGATCAATTGCTGGTGATCTGACTTATCAACAGGTAAAATTAGCGGTCATTTCATATTACTTTAAATAGAGTGAGGGCACCGTGTCATCTTCGCTTTGGTTGCAGTGTTTGCAACAGCTTCAAGAAGAGTTACCAGCTACAGAATTCAGTATGTGGGTTCGTCCGTTACAAGCGGAACTCAATGACAATACTCTAACTCTATTTGCACCGAACCGTTTCGTACTCGATTGGGTTCGTGATAAGTATCTAAATAGCATTAACCGTCTGCTGCAAGAATATTGCGGTAACGATATCCCACATCTTCATTTTGAAGTGGGAAGCAAGCGTGTGATTGCACCAAAGCCTGCGACACCGACACCAACTCAGACTCGCACTGCAGCTGATGTGGCCGCTGAGTCATCAGCACCTGCGCAATTACAAGCTCGCAAACCTGTCCATAATATCTGGCGTGATGAAGAGCCTGTCGCGGTTGACTTGAATCACCGCTCAAACGTGAACCCAAAACATAAGTTCAATAACTTTGTTGAAGGTAAGTCGAACCAACTCGGTTTGGCTGCGGCACGTCAGGTTTCTGATAACCCAGGTACAGCCTACAACCCGTTGTTCCTATACGGCGGCACTGGTTTAGGTAAAACGCACTTGTTGCATGCGGTGGGTAACGCCATTGTTGATAATAAGCCGAATGCGAAAGTGGTTTACATGCACTCAGAGCGTTTTGTTCAGGATATGGTAAAGGCTCTGCAAAACAACGCGATCGAAGAATTTAAGCGCTACTACCGTAGTGTTGATGCATTGCTTATCGATGACATCCAATTCTTTGCTAATAAAGAGCGTTCTCAAGAAGAGTTCTTCCATACCTTTAACGCGCTGCTTGAAGGCAATCAACAGATCATCCTAACGTCTGACCGTTATCCAAAAGAGATCAACGGGGTAGAAGATCGTCTTAAATCTCGTTTCGGCTGGGGTTTGACGGTAGCGATTGAGCCACCAGAGCTTGAGACACGTGTTGCGATCTTGATGAAGAAAGCCGAAGACCACCAAATTCACCTTGCGGATGAAGTGGCGTTCTTTATTGCCAAGCGTCTACGCTCTAACGTTCGTGAACTGGAAGGCGCATTGAACCGTGTTATTGCGAATGCAAACTTCACTGGCCGCCCGATCACGATCGACTTCGTGCGTGAAGCACTGCGTGACCTACTTGCACTGCAAGAAAAACTGGTCACTATTGATAACATTCAAAAGACAGTAGCCGAGTACTACAAAATCAAAGTCGCTGATCTATTGTCTAAGCGTCGTTCTCGTTCTGTTGCTCGTCCACGTCAATTGGCGATGGCACTGGCGAAAGAGCTAACAAACCACAGCTTGCCTGAGATTGGCGATGCATTCGGTGGTCGTGACCACACGACGGTACTGCATGCTTGTCGTAAGATTGCTCAGCTGCGTGAAGAGAGCCACGACATTAAAGAAGATTATTCGAACTTGATTCGTACCCTTTCTTCTTAATACACAGTATTCTTAACCTTAATAAGCAGAATCTTGGCCACGTACTATTACGCAGTGCCATTTAGACCGTAAGAGCAAGATATGAAATTTACCATTGAACGTAGTCACCTGATTAAGCCATTACAACAAGTATCTGGCGCACTCGGTGGCAGGCCAACGCTTCCAATTCTAGGAAACCTACTGATTAAAGTAGAAGATAACGTGTTGTCGATGACAGCGACGGATCTAGAAGTTGAACTGATCAGCCGTGTAACGCTTGAAGGTGATTTCGAAGCGGGTAGCATTACCGTACCTTCACGTAAATTCCTAGATATCTGCCGTGGATTGCCAGATAACTCAGTGATCACGGTGGTATTGGATGGTGACCGTATTCAGGTTCGCTCTGGTCGTAGCCGCTTCTCTTTAGCAACATTACCTGCGGCAGATTTTCCAAATATTGAAGACTGGAGCAGTGAAGTTGAAGTGTCAGTGACACAAGCTGAACTTCGCGGTCTTATCGAGAAAACACAATTCTCAATGGCGAACCAAGATGTTCGTTACTACCTCAACGGTATGTTGTTTGAGATTGAAGGCTCTATCCTGCGCAGCGTAGCGACCGATGGTCACCGTATGGCAGTATCTCAAGCACAACTGGGTGCGGATTTTGCTCAGAAGCAGATCATTGTTCCTCGTAAAGGTGTTCAAGAGTTAGTGAAGCTATTGGATGCACCTGAACAGCCAGTAACACTGCAAATTGGTAACTCTAACGTGCGAGCTGAAGTGAACAACTATGTCTTCACTTCTAAGCTGGTTGATGGTCGTTTCCCTGATTATCGCCGCGTAATGCCGCAAAATACCACCAAGACACTTGAAGCTGGCTGTGATGAATTACGTTCAGCATTTTCTCGTGCTGCGATTCTATCGAATGAAAAATTCCGTGGTGTTCGCGTTAACCTTGCGGATAGCGAGATGCGCATTACCGCGAACAACCCAGAGCAAGAAGAAGCAGAAGAAGTACTCGATGTTAACTTCGACGGTGACGCGCTAGAGATTGGCTTCAACGTAAGCTACGTATTGGATGTTCTGAACACACTGCGTTGTGAACAAGTTCGCATCTCAATGTCAGACGCCAATGCGAGTGCTCTTATCGAGAACGCGCAAGATGACAGCGCGATGTACGTTGTTATGCCAATTCGCTTATAAGCTGCCCTATGTTGACCTACCGAGTCGTGATTGAAGATTAATATGAAGACGTTATGCCTTTATCGCGCTTAATCGTTAAGCAGTTTAGAAATATTGAAGCCTGTGACATTCAACCGTCATCAGGCTTTAACTTTCTTATAGGGGCTAACGGAAGCGGCAAAACCAGTGTCCTTGAAGCGGTGTATCTGCTCGGACATGGTCGCTCATTCAAGAGTTCACTTACCGGTCGTATCATACAAAACGAGTGTAGTGAGCTGTTTGTACATGGCCGTTTTATGACCTCGGATCAATTTGAGCTGCCAATTGGCATTAATAAGCAGCGCGATGGCACGACAGAGGTTAAAATAAGCGGTCAAACTGGGCAAAAGTTGGCTCAGTTAGCTCAAGTCTTACCTTTGCAGTTGATTCACCCTGAAGGGTTTGATTTACTAACCGATGGACCTAAGCATCGCCGAGCATTCATTGATTGGGGAGTCTTCCACAGTGAGTCGGGCTTTTATGATGCGTGGGGCAGGGTAAAGCGCCTCAATAAGCAGCGAAACGCCTTATTGAAAACGGCAACGCACTATCGAGAGCTGAGCTATTGGGACCAAGAATTGGCCCGTTTAGCAGAAAGCATCAGTCAGTGGCGTGCCACCTACGTTGATCAGCTCAAAGAAGTCGCCGAAGAAATCTGTGCGACCTTCCTTCCTGAGTTTGAGATAAAGATTAACTACTATCGTGGCTGGGACAAAGACACCCCGTACGCCGATATATTAGAAAAGAATTTTGAAAGGGATCAGCAGCTTGGTTACACCTTTAGTGGGCCAAACAAAGCGGATCTGAAGATAAAAGTGAACGGCACTCCAGTGGAAGATGTCTTGTCACGAGGTCAATTGAAGTTGATGGTGTGCGCGCTACGAGTAGCACAAGGGCAACACCTCACTCAAATGACAGGTAAGCAGTGCATCTATTTGATAGATGACTTCGCTTCCGAATTAGATAGCCAACGCCGAGCACGTCTTGCTGAGTGTTTAAAGGCGACCCAGGCTCAAGTTTTTGTAAGCTCTATTACCGCTGATCAGATTGCAGATATGCATGACGAAAATAGCAGGATGTTTCATGTGGAACATGGCAAAATAGAGCAAGGATAATTAGTCAGAGAGTAACTATGTCAGATAATTACGATTCATCGAGTATTAAAGTACTGAAGGGTCTGGATGCGGTACGTAAGCGTCCTGGAATGTACATTGGCGACACGGATGATGGTACCGGTCTGCACCACATGGTTTTTGAGGTGGTAGATAACTCTATTGATGAAGCGCTAGCTGGTCACTGTAATGACATCATTGTAACTATCCATGAAGATAGTTCTGTGTCTGTGAGCGATGACGGCCGTGGTATTCCAACAGAATTGCACCCAGAAGAAAACGTATCTGCAGCCGAAGTAATCATGACGGTTCTTCACGCTGGTGGTAAGTTCGATGATAACTCGTACAAGGTATCTGGTGGTCTGCACGGTGTTGGTGTTTCAGTAGTGAACGCACTTTCTAAGCAAGTTACTCTTACTATCCACCGCGGTGGCAAAATCCACACTCAAACCTACAGCCACGGTGAGCCTCAAGCGCCACTAGCGGTTATCGGTGACACGGATAAAACAGGTACAGAGATTCGTTTCTGGCCGAGTGAAGAAACCTTCACTAACATCGAGTTCCATTACGACATTTTAGCTAAGCGTCTACGTGAGCTATCATTCTTGAACTCAGGTGTATCAATTAAGCTAATTGACGAGCGCGAAGAAGACAAAATGGATCACTTCGAATACGAAGGCGGTATCCAAGCGTTTGTTGAACACCTTAATACTAACAAAACGCCAATCATCCAAAAAATCTTCCACTTTAACTCTGAGCGCGAAGACGGTATTACCGTTGAAGTTGCGATGCAGTGGAATGACGGCTACCAAGAAAACATCTACTGTTTCACCAACAACATCCCTCAACGCGATGGTGGTGCTCACTTAGCAGGTTTCCGTGCGGCGCTAACGCGTACTCTGAACAGCTTCATGGACAAGGAAGGCTTCTCTAAGAAAGCGAAGACTGCGACCTCTGGTGATGATGCTCGTGAAGGTCTGACGGCGATTGTTTCTGTTAAAGTGCCTGATCCTAAGTTCTCAAGCCAAACTAAAGATAAGCTGGTTTCTTCAGAAGTGAAGTCTGCCGTTGAATCTACAATGGGTGAGAAGTTGTCTGAGTTCCTTATTGAGAACCCAGGTGAAGCGAAAACAGTTTGTTCTAAAATTATTGATGCAGCACGTGCTCGTGATGCAGCGCGTAAAGCTCGTGAAATGACTCGTCGTAAAGGCGCATTAGATTTAGCGGGTCTTCCTGGTAAGCTTGCTGACTGTCAGGAAAAAGATCCTGCACTGTCTGAACTATATATTGTGGAAGGAGACTCTGCTGGCGGTTCAGCTAAGCAGGGGCGTAACCGTAAGAACCAAGCAATCCTACCGCTGAAAGGTAAAATCCTTAACGTAGAGAAAGCACGTTTCGATAAAATGCTGTCTTCTCAAGAAGTAGCAACGCTAATCACCGCTCTTGGTTGTGGTATTGGTCGTGACGAATACAACCCAGATAAACTGCGTTACCACAACATCATCATCATGACCGATGCCGATGTCGATGGTTCTCACATCCGTACCCTGCTACTGACGTTCTTCTACCGTCAAATGCCAGAGCTGATTGAACGTGGCTACATCTACATTGCTCAACCGCCACTTTACAAAGTGAAGAAAGGTAAGCAAGAGCAGTACATTAAAGATGAAGATGCGATGAACCAGTATCAAGTATCTTTGGCTTTAGACAACGCAGAACTGCACGTAAACCCTGAAGCGCCAGCATTTGCAGGTGAAGGTTTAGAGAAGCTTGTTCAGCAATACAATGCAGGCATCAAGCTTGTTGATCGTATGAGCCGCCGTTACCCACGCGCATTGGTTCACGAACTGATTTACGTTCCTCGTCTAACGGCCGAGCAGTGTCATGATGACGCGGCAGTTGAAGCTTGGGGTAAGCAGCTTGTTGAACAGCTAAACGCGAAAGAAGTAGGTGCAAGCCAATACAGCCTTGAAGTTGAAAAACACGAAGAGCTAGGCTTAAGCGTTCCTAAGATTGTGGTTCGTACTCATGGTGTGACTCATGAACACCTACTAAGCATCGATCTTATTAACTCTAAAGAGTTTGGTAAGCTAGCGGATCTTTCTGAAGCTCTTGATGGCTTGATTGAAGAAGGCGCTTACATTAAGCGTGGTGAGCGTACTCAAGAAGTTTCTAGCTTCGTTGATGCTCTGAACTGGTTAGTGAAAGAGTCTCGTCGTGGTCTAAGCCTACAGCGATACAAAGGTCTAGGCGAGATGAACCCGGATCAACTTTGGGAAACCACAATGGATCCTGAAACTCGCCGTATGATGCAAGTAACAATTGAAGACGCTGTTGGTGCTGATTTGTTGTTTACGACGCTAATGGGTGACCAAGTTGAACCTCGTCGTAACTTCATCGAAGAGAATGCACTGAAAGTAGCAAACCTAGACGTTTAGTCTCTTTGATACTTCGCTCTTTGGCTTAATTTCTGTGTCAGAGGTGCTCACATACATTCGTATGCTCCGCGCCTCTTCCTTGAACTAAAGCCAAATAGATTCGTCTCAAAAAACTAAAATCATTTTAAAGCACTATCCTTTGGATGGTGCTTTTTTATGTTTGTAAGATATTGAAAAATATTGAGTTGCAAAAATAATTGAAAATAACCCCTTGAAACTATTTTGCTCAATCCATATATCTATTTGTGAAGAGGATGACTGTCTTGCTCTACAAGAGAAGAAACAGAACCTTCATTACCGCTAACGAAGTATCGCTCAATAGAGGATAACTTTGGCAGCACACAACTTAAAAATTGATTCATTGCCATGTCCCAGCGTTGTCGCCAATAGAGGTGAAACCCGAGGAATGCGAATTGAATCTCTTAGCTGTTTACTGGGTCACACACAGGTTAGATCCAAGTAAAATTCGCAGCTAAGACTATTGCTTACTAAAAGGATAGCATTATGAGAACTGTAGATTTCACTCCACTTTACCGCAACGCAATCGGCTTCGATCGTCTATTCAACATGATGGAAGCGAATACATCGAAGAACTCTTCTGGCGGTTACCCTCCATACAACATCGAGCAAAAAGACGAGAACAACTACCGTATTACTATGGCAGTCGCTGGTTTTGCTGATGACCAATTAGATCTGACTCAGAAAGAGAACATGCTAATTGTGAAAGGTGAGCGTAAAGCAGAAGCAGAGAAAACCTTCGTATACCAAGGTATCGCAGAGCGCGATTTCGAGCGTAAATTCCAACTGGCTGACTACGTAAAAGTGGTAGGTGCAAGCATGGAAAATGGTCTTCTTCACATCGACCTCGAACGCGAAATCCCAGAAGCGATGCAACCACGTAAGATTGCTATCAATGGTAATAGTCTACTAGAAGGCTAATTACTGTTAGCTCCTTAGAGCTAAAAAATATCGGGAAGTAAAAGTGAAAGAGCACCTCATTAGGTGCTCTTTTTGTATTTGACCTGCGGTAAGCTAAAAGCTCTTATTACTGCTCTGAGTAAGCCTTTTTCACTTCTTCAGCAATGATAGCAATGCCTTTCTGCATCGCCTCATCATCTTGCACGTAGTTCATACGTAGACATTGATGGGCATGATCCCACTCGTCTTCTTGGCCGATAAAGAAGTATTCACCCGGAACAATCAATACGCCGCGAGCTTTAAGGCGGTCGTACAGTTCCATTGTGGTGATCGGCAGCTCATCAAACCATAGCCATAAGAAGATAGCGCCTTCAGGCTTGTGAATACGGAAGCGAGGGTCGTCGATAGCGTCTTGTAACAGTTCAACTGCACGTAGTGACTTATCTTTATAGAAAGGTTTGATTACCTCGCTACTTAAGCGCAGTAAATCGCCTTTTTCAATCATGTGATTAGCAATTGCAGGGCCAACACTGTTTGGCGCTAAGCTAATGATGCCATTCATGTTGGTCAATGCTTGTGTTACTTCTTCACTCGCAATTACGATACCGCAACGCACACCCGGCAAACCAAGCTTAGAAAGGCTCATGCACAGAATCGTATTTTCATTCCAGAGCGGCTCGACATCTTCAAAGATGATGTTAGGAAACGGCAGGCCGTAAGCATTGTCGATCAGCAGTGGGATGTTGTTTTCACGCGCCAGTTTATCCAGTTTACGCACTTCTTCGTCGGTCAGTACGTTACCCGTTGGGTTGGTTGGACGAGATGCACAGATAGCCGCGACTGAGTCATCAACCTTTAGTTGTTCAAAATCAACGTGGTATTTAAACTGACGGTTTTCTAGCAGTTCGATCTCTGGGTGGTAAGAGATAAAAATATCGTCATCAATACCCGCGTCGCCGTAGCCGATGTATTCCGGTGCGATCGGCAGTAGGATTTTCTTATGTGAGCCGTCAGGCTGTTGGCCTGCTAGCAGGTTGAATAGGTAGAAGAAGCCACTTTGACTGCCATTAGTCAGGCTGATGTTCTTCTCGCTGATGTCCCAACCGTAGGTCTCTTTCAGCATTGCCGCTAACGATTTGATGAAGCTGTCTTTACCCTGCGGACCATCGTAGTTGGCGAGGGCGGCGATGAGTTCTCCACTGGCGAGCATGTCGGCACTGGCTTGGTTAAAGTAATCGAGCATGGCAGGGATAGCGGCTGGGTTGCCACCACCGAGCATGATAGCGCCAGGAGTGCGCAGGCCATCATTCAAATCATCCATTAAACGAGTGATTCCAGAGTATCGATTAAACTTTTCGCCAAACTTAGAGAACTGCATTACTAATTTTACCTAATTCATTGTGATTGCTTGTTACGTGTCATTAAGGCAGACCTTATGTCTGCCATCAGTGTATTCCTTGAACATACCGCAATGTTTTTGCGACGCATAGCGCCAAATGCTCTAACACGTAAAAAACTTCTATAAAGTTTGGTTAATGAGTGACAGCTTGCTTATTGAACGTACCTTTAGCGATAAAAAAAGGAGAAGCCTAAGCTTCCCCTTTAGTTTCTGGTGTATATGTTAATGAAGGTTTAGTTCGAACCGGTATAAACGACTAATACCTTGTCATCTTGGTATTGGCGTTCGAACGCATAGTAGCCCTTGCTGTTACGGATGATGTGCTTACCCTGAGCAACGGCTGGGTGGCGTTGGCGGAATTGGCCAAGCGCTTGCCAGTGTTCTAGCAGCTCTGCACGTTCGCCAGTGATTTGATCCCAAGGCATGTCTGAGCGTGTGCCTTGCATTGGATCAGAACCCGTTGGGCCAAAGTCTCGGGCGATTTCATCGCCGTAATAGATCTGTACCGCACCGGGAGCCAGCATCAACGCGTTTGCAGCTTTGGTTTGTTTTGCAAAGTCACTGCCATGTTGTGTCCAGAATAGCGAGGTGTCGTGAGACGAAAGGTAACTCAGTACGTTGAACTCGCTGTCGTTGTTGATCTTCTCTGCGTATCGAAGGTAATCAGCATCAAGATCGGATAGGCACTTGAGCGCCTTTGGTGCGATATCACTCTGGAATTCAAAGTTGATGATCGAATCAAATCCGTTAGCGAAGTAATCTGATTTGACCACGCTGTGTGCCCATACTTCGCCAGTCATCCAAAATGGCAGGTCATCCAAGGCCTTGTCTGGGTTGTTCTGTTTCCACTCGGCAAGTGCCTGGTTGGTGCTCTCTTTCAGTTCTGCCCATGCTTCGAGTTCAACGTGTTTAGCGGTATCGACCCTGAAACCATCGACACCATATTCG
The DNA here is from genome assembly GCF_041474095.1 of Vibrio sp. 10N.222.54.A3. Taxonomy (NCBI): domain Bacteria; kingdom Pseudomonadati; phylum Pseudomonadota; class Gammaproteobacteria; order Vibrionales; family Vibrionaceae; genus Vibrio; species Vibrio sp. 10N.222.54.A3. Next base: position 15,591 of record NZ_JBFRTN010000039.1, on the reverse strand, counting down.
CGCACCCAATCCGATAACCAAGTGATTAAATGGTTACGAGGTGTTTTGAGTTCATCGGTCGCGCTGGTGGACTTATTGCGATAGAAATTAGGCAGCCCGATTGTCTCTGTCGACTCTGTTTTGAAATCGGGCAGATGCGCCAAAGACATGGTGAGGTTATTGTAGCCCGGAGAGTCATAGGCGCCGATATCGCTGCGTAGCCAAGCTTTGCCCCACCACTTTTCCCACGCTTCTTTGTCGCTGTAAGAGATGTAGTTGTTGAAGTAGTGCCAGTTCTGACCTTTGGCAGGTTGCCAATCTGTCCAGTTTTCGCCAAGTGTTTGCTTGGCTTCTTCGTCAGTTAGGTTGAGCTTACCAAAATCAAACTCTTGCATGTCGGCAAGCGTCGCATAGCCGGTGTGGTTCATTACCACATCCCAAACAACACGAATGCCTTTGCTATGCGCGGTATCGATGAAGGTTTTTAGCTCGTCTTCGGTGCCCATGTTGTCATCGAGCTTGGTCCAATCTTGATGGTAGTAGCCGTGGTAGCCGTAGTGTTTGAAGTCACCTCGATCACCGCCGCCAACCCAGCCGTGGATTTGCTCTAACGGAGACGTTATCCAGATAGCATTAGCACCGAGTGATTCTATGTAATCGAGTTTTTCGGTTAAGCCTGCCAAGTCACCACCGTGGAAGGTGCCGATTTCGTCTTGTCCATCTTGGTTGCGACCGTAACTGTTGTCGTTATCAGGATTACCATTGTGGAAACGGTCAGTCATTACGAAGTAAACCGTGGCGTTATCCCAACTAAAGTCAGCTTTGGTTTCTGGTTCTACTTTCTCAAGCAGCAGAACACCTTGGCTATTTTCTGCTGGCTGCATGGTGACGCTGCCATTCGTTATTGTGACTTGTTTGCCTGAAAGAGCGTCTCTAACCACGGTGCCATCATCAAAGGTTTGAGCAACGTCGATGATGGTTGGTTCGTCACTAGGAACCGGACAAGCAAAGCTTTGTACTTGTTGTTGCTTCGGCTTTATCTGAACGGTCAGTTCATTGGTTTGTGGGTTGAGCATAAACTGATAGGTGTTAGCGCGAAAGATCTTGATATCTAATTCAGACTTCTCGGCGCAGTCGTCTAGGCGAAGGGGTTTATTGAATTTGATGCGGTTTTCTTCAGCCAGCGCATAGTTGGTGCCACAGGTATTTTGAGTATCGCTGATAGAGAAGGTATAGCTACCTTTCGCGAGTTCCTGTTCTGCAATCACGGTGCCTTTACCGGATGATTCGAATACGACAGTGTCGTTATCAATTGTCAGTAATAGGTTGTTGTCACTGGTTTGGCTGCATGCGCTGAGTGCGAGTATTGAAAGCGCGAGTACTGTTTTTTTCATTGTTCCCTTCCCCTGAATAAACAGGTCAGTTATAGCAAACAATGCCCTCTACAGTCTGAGTGCTGTTTCATTCAGTTAATCAATAAGACCTCTACAAACAAATGCTTGGTTCACAAAAACAAAAAGGGAAGCTTTCGCTTCCCTTTGGGTGTTTACCGTTAATTACTCAGAGTATGACTTAGAGTAATTGTCTCACTTGTGCTTATTTTTGCAGTAGAGAGATGTCAGCAATCTGTAGGAACAGGTTACGTAGGTTGTTCAGTAGCGTTAGACGGTTCTTCTTAAGCGCTTCGTCATCAGCCATAACCATTACGTTATCGAAGAATGCATCAACTGGTTCACGTAGATCAGCAAGCTTGCTTAGGGCTTCTTGGTAGTTACCTGTTGCGAATGCTGGTTCTAGTGCTTCCGTCATTACTTCAACGTTTTCAGCCAGTGCTTTCTCTGCGTCTTCTTGAAGAAGCGTTAGGTCGATTTCAGCTGGTAGCTCGCCATCGAATTTCGCAAGGATATTACCTACACGCTTGTTCGCTGCTGCTAGTGCTTCTGCTGCTTCCAGTTCACGGAAGTGAGAAACCGCTTTAACACGTTGGTCAAAGTCAGCAGGCTTAGTTGGACGACGTGCTAGTACCGCTTGGATGATATCAACGCTGAAACCAGCATCTTGGTACCATGCGCGGAAACGACCTAGCATGAAGTCGATAACGTCAGCTTCTACGTTTTTGTTAGTCAGCTTGTCGCCTAGTAGCTCTTTCGCTTTGCCGATCAGATCGGTTAGGTCTAGGTTGTAGCCGTTTTCAACGATGATACGTAGCACACCTAGAGACGCACGACGAAGTGCAAATGGGTCAGAACCTTTTGGTGCTTGGCCAATACCGAAGATACCTACGATAGTGTCTAGCTTGTCTGCCATTGCTACTGCTGAAGAGATACCAGTGCTTGGTAGATCGTCACCCGCGAAACGAGGCATGTATTGCTCGTAAAGTGCCAGTGCAACTTGCTCGTCTTCACCGTCGTGAGTCGCGTAGTGCATGCCCATCACACCTTGAGTATCCGTAAATTCGAATACCATAGAGGTCATTAGGTCACACTTAGCCAGTAGGCCAGCACGTTTAGACTTTTCAACGTCAGCATCGATTTGCTCAGCAATGTAGCCTGCAAGCTCTGTGATGCGGTCTGTTTTGTCTTTGATAGTACCCAATTGCTTCTGGAAGATAGCCTGGTCTAGTTCAGCAAGACGGTCGATAAGCGGGCGCTTACGGTCTGTGTTGAAGAAGAATTCAGCATCAGCAAGACGTGGGCGTACCACTTTCTCGTTACCTTCGATAACGTGACGAGGCTCTTTAGACTCGATGTTCGATACGAAGATGAAGTTCGGTAGTAGCTTCTTGTTGTCATCGTAAACAGGGAAGTACTTTTGGTCACCCTTCATGGTGTAAACCAAAGCTTCAGAAGGGACTTTTAGGAACTCTTCTTCAAACTTCGCTGTCAGTACTACTGGCCATTCAACCAGAGACGTTACTTCTTCAACAAGGTCATCTTCTAGGTCAGCTGTACCGCCAACCGCAGCTGCCGCTTTTTTCGAATCAGCAAGGATGATCGCTTTACGCGCTTCGTAATCTGCCATTACTTTACCGCGCTCTTCTAGGATCGCAGGGTATTGGTCAGCAGAGTCGATTGTGAACTCTTGTTCGCCCATGAAACGGTGGCCACGGATAGTACGAGCAGATGCTACGCCTAGGATTTCGCCTTCAACAAGCTCATCACCTAGTAGTACTGTCAGTGTTTTTACTGGACGGATAAATTGAATGTCTGAGTTACCCCAGCGCATTGCTTTAGGAATTGGTAGGCCAGCCAGTGCTTTCGCAGCAATGTCCATCACCAATTCTTGAACTGGTTTGCCAGCTACTTCTTGTTTGAAAAGAAGCCACTCGCCTTTGTCTGTTTTCAGACGGTCAGCTTGCTCAACAGTAATACCGTTACCACGAGCCCAACCTTGTGCCGCTTTGGTCGCGTTGCCTTCAGCATCGAATGCCACAGAAACAGCAGGGCCACGTTTCTCAACCACTTTGTCTGCTTGGCCTTCAGCCAGTGCCGTTACTTTAAGTGCTAGACGACGAGGTGCTGCGTACCACTTGATGCCTTCGTGAGAAAGCTCAGCCGTTTTAAGACCTGCTTCAAAGTTAGAAGCAAACGCTTCTGCTAGAGAACGAAGTGCTGTTGGTGGAAGCTCTTCCGTACCCAGTTCAATTAGAAAATTCTTCGCCATGATTATTTACCTTCCTTCTTACACATTGGGAAGCCAAGCGCTTCACGTGACGCGTAGTACGCTTCAGCAACTGATTTAGTCAGGTTGCGGATACGAAGGATGTAACGTTGACGCTCTGTTACAGAGATAGCTTTGCGCGCATCAAGGATGTTGAATGCGTGACCTGCTTTTAGAATGCGCTCGTAAGCTGGAAGCGGCAGTGGCTTCTCAAGCTCAAGTAGCTCTTTACACTCTTTCTCGCACTGGTCGAAGAAAGTGAATAGGAAATCTACGTCTGCGTGCTCGAAGTTGTACGTCGATTGCTCAACTTCGTTTTGGTGGAAGATGTCACCGTAAGTCACGTTAGAACCGTCTGGTGCTACGTTCCATACTAGGTCGTAAACAGAATCTACTTCCTGGATGTACATTGCTAGACGCTCGATACCGTAAGTGATCTCGCCAGTTACTGGCTTACACTCAAGGCCGCCAACCTGTTGGAAGTAAGTAAACTGAGTTACTTCCATGCCGTTTAGCCATACTTCCCAACCAAGGCCCCATGCGCCTAGTGTTGGGTTTTCCCAGTTATCTTCAACGAAGCGAATGTCGTGAACAAGTGGGTCAACACCAAGAACCTCTAGGGAGCCTAGGTACAACTCTTGGATATTGTCTGGCGATGGTTTTAGCGCTACTTGGAATTGGTAGTAGTGCTGCAGACGGTTCGGGTTTTCACCGTAACGGCCATCGGTCGGACGACGAGAAGGTTGAACGTAAGCTGTAGACATTGGCTCTGGGCCAAGTGCTCGTAGACATGTCATTGGGTGAGAGGTGCCTGCACCTACTTCCATATCTAGAGGTTGAACAATGGTACAACCGTTTTGAGCCCAGTAATCCTGCAGCGCGAGGATCATTCCCTGGAAGGTTTTGATATCGTATTTTTGCATAGTCAGGTTCGCGCGATTCTTTTAAATGAATGAGAAAAATAACCTCTGAGTATACCGAGATATTCGTAAAGCGAGTAGGGGTAATCTTGTTTAATTAGTGGTCTAAAATGTCGTTTAGTGGATTTTTGTGCCTTTAATGTTTGTTTTTCGGCACAAGTGGATATTTTGATAACTTTGACACTTGTGTTTGAAAGCATGGGCTATTAAAATCTCGCGGTCTTTGGGGAGTAGCTTACTTATTCATATCCTATTGAATGAGTTCGTTCGTCAACATAATTGATGCAAAATCATCATGGCGTTCGAGGCAACCACCACCTTGGTGGTGCTTAGCAAGACCATAGACAAGCATCGTGAACCGGGATGGGGCGCGAGGTTTGTCTTTGGTTAAATATAATAATCCCCATCCCAAATGAGCATGTCGTGAGCGTTTTAGCAATTTCAATTACAACTGTCGCCTTAGCCGAGATCGGTGATAAGACTCAGTTGCTATCTCTTTTATTAGCCAGTCGATATCGCAAGCCGATACCTATCATCGCAGCTATCTTCTTTGCCACCATTGCCAATCATGCCCTTGCAGCATGGCTCGGGGTCGTGGTTGCTGATTATCTTTCACCTGAAGTATTAAAGTGGGTGCTGGTGGTCAGTTTCATTGCGATGGCTGGCTGGATTTTGATTCCCGATAAGTTAGATGACGATGAACAGATCTCAAATCGAGGACCGTTTGTCGCCAGTTTTATCGCTTTCTTTATTGCTGAGATCGGCGATAAAACCCAAATTGCGACCTCTATCCTAGGGGCTCAATATGCGGATGCATTAGCGTGGGTGATTCTGGGTACAACCATTGGTATGTTGCTGGCAAATGTGCCTGTGGTGATCATCGGTAAGCTGTCTGCTGATAAGATGCCTCTTGATCTGATTCGTAAGATCACAGCCTTGCTATTCGTGGGTTTAGCTATCGCTGCTGCGTTTTACTCGTAAGTGTTTTGAGTCTTATTATACTCAATCAGTAGAGTAATGTGTTGTAGGTCATACTCTTACAGTATTGTGGGGTTTATCGAGCGAATGGACATATAACTGTCATACTTGTCATGATATTTTAATCTTGTGAGTTAAGAACACGAGGGCATGATTATGTTGACGCGTTATATGGGTATTACTCCACAAAGCCAAAGTTATCTATTTACTTTTGGTCTTGCACTTACACTGTTAGGCATGGTGTTGACGGACATGTGGCTGCCAATGGTCGCGGGTGCCATCATCATGACTGCACTTGCGGTAGAGGCTTGGATTCGGGTCGCGCATATTATTCCGATGCGCAAAGATATCCGAGAAATTCAGCATCAGCTGGAGCATCTGCAAAACAAATCTAGAAGCGAATAAACAAAAAGCCGCTCGTACTCTGAGTTCTGTTTAAGAACATAAGGTACGAGCGGCTTTTTTGATACTTGATAGTCGGTGGGGCGTTACGCCTCCAATCCCTTTCTGATCAAATACTGGTAAGGCAACGTTTCTGTTGCTTGGCCTACCAACTGGTGATCCATGAATCGACAAAAGCTCGGAATATCTCGAGTTGTCGAAGGATCGTCAGCTTTTACCAGTAACACATCGCCATCCTGCATGTTTCTAATTGTCTTCCTGACCATCATTACTGGTTCCGGGCAACGCAGGCCTTCAGCTTCTAAAGTATGGGTTGCCAGTTCAGGTTTGAATGTCATGGTTTGTATCTCTATATCTATCTAACGAGTGAATAATACGTCTGCAGAAAAAATATGCAATAAGTGCTTGGCAAACAGAATCATTTCCTATAACTTAGTTAACAAGTTGATAACAACTTGAAGCAAAGGCAACTAGCTAAGGAGTGGCGATGTTGACAGGATTAGATAGATTAACAATTTATTCGGTTCTCTGTTTTATTTCTTTTTGTGCGTTAGTACTACGCTCATCGACAGAGACCTCACTGATGCCTATTTTTGGCATAGTAGCAACGATTATTGGTATTTGGGTAGAGATGCGCCGTTGGCAAGGCATAGCCGAAGAGCAAGAGCACTAACCCGAATACAGCAAGCGAATTCCGATACGACAACATTCCGACACTATCCCCAAATTTTCTTGGGCTTCCCCGCGTAATTGCGGGATTTTTTTTATCTAAAGCATGCTATAAACAACTTAGTGACTAATGGCAATCGTATACAGCTAGGTAAGTGGCGTGGAATTAGAAGACATCTATCGTAGAGACCTTAATTTATTGGTCGCTTTAAAGGTATTGATTGAAGAGGGCAGCGTAAGCCAGGCCGCGCTTCGTCTTAACTTAAGCCAATCCGCAACCAGTCGAGTATTAGGGCGTTTAAGAGAATTACTAAACGATCCGTTGTTTACACGTCAAGGTCAGCACCTTATTCCTACCAAGAAAGCACTCGAGATCAGTCAGCGTATTGATCAGCCTTTGGAGTCTTTTCGCCAATTGCTGAGTCCGAGTGACTTTGACCCTTACTATTGCAGCGAACGTTTTCTGATCGCTACCACCGATTATGCGATGCAAACCATCTTGCCTTATGCGTTGCCTAAGATTTATGAACAAGCACCCAATATCTCTTTGGAGTTTGCTCCGTTGCAGCATGAGCATTTGTTTAAACAGCTCAGCACCGAACGCGTTGATATGGCGATCTGTCGTCCGAGTGGCAGCATTGCACCACTTCATCAAGAAGTCTTGGGGCCGGTTGGTGTGTCGTGTCTGTTATCTAAAAACCATCCATTAGCCGATCAACCTTTAAGCCTTGAAGACTATGTTTCACTCCCACATGCGATGATTGCGATCAGTGATGGTGTTAAGGCTTTATTAGACAACGCGTTAGCCAATCAACAGCCTCGTAAAATGGTGTTGCGTGCTTATCACCTTGAAGCTGCATTGGCGATTGTTGATAGAATGCCGTTGGTGATTACTGTGCCTGCTGATTTGGCTTATTTGGTAGCAGAGCGTTATGACTTGGTTGTTAAGCCATTACCATTTGAATTTATGCCGTTTGATTACTCACTGATCTGGCACTCGCGTTGCGATTCTTCTGCTTCACAACAATGGTTAAGAAGAGTGGTAAAAGAAGAGTGTGGTGAGTTGATTCAAAAACGGATTGCGGATGTCGGTTTGGGTTAACCGGATCTGAGTCTGAGTTCACTTGACCCGAATGACAAAAACGCAAAAGGGCTGATAAAAATCAGCCCTTTGTTGTTTTGGGTTATCCAAGTCTAAAGCCGTTGCTTAAGGTTTGATAACTTTATGTTTGAGAATCTATAGTTTAATGACTACGCGACCAGTGATTTGACCGTTAGTGATGTCTTCTGCTGCTTGAATTGCACCGTCTAAAGACACTTCTTTGGTTGCTTGAGCGTAGAAAGATTCTGGTAGTAGCTCAGCCAGTTGTTCCCACGCTTTAATACGTTTTTCACGAGGGCACATTACAGAATCAACACCTTGTAGGCGAACGTTACGCAGAATGAATGGCATTACCGTGGTTGGTAAGTCAAAACCGCCTGCTAGACCACACATCGCAACCGCACCGTTGTAATCAATTTGCGCCAATACTTTCGCAAGCACTTTGCTGCCTACCGTATCGATAGCGCCAGCCCACAGTTGTTTTTCTAGTGGCTTAGCTGGTTCTTCTAGTTCAGCACGCTCTACAATACGTGTCGCGCCTAGTGATTTAAGTAGTTCACCGTTTACAGAAGCACGGCCAGTCACTGCTGCCACTTTGTAGCCCAGTTGGTTTAGTAGAGTGATAGATACGCTACCTACACCGCCACTTGCGCCGGTAACTAGGATTTCACCGTCTTCTGGTTTGATGCCTGCATCTACGATAGCTTGCACACAAAGCATTGCCGTGAAGCCTGCTGTACCGATCGCCATGACTTTCTTAGCGTCTAGACCTTTAGGCATTGGCACTAACCAATCACCGTTTAGGCTCGCTTTTTCAGCCATGCCGCCCCAGTGACCTTCACCAACACCCCAACCCGTTAAAACAACTTCGTCGCCTGCTTTGTAGCGTGGGTCATCAGATTGTGAAACCACACCTGAAAGGTCGATACCAGGAACCATAGGGAAGTTACGAACAATGCGCCCTTTACCTGTAATCGCCAAACCATCTTTGTAGTTCAAAGAAGAGTAGCTAACATCAATCTTCACGTTACCTTCTGGTAATTGAGATTCTTCAATTTGAGAAACTGACGCGATAGTTTTTTTGTCTTCTTGGTTTAGTACAAGTGCTTTAAACATGATCTGCTCCGTGGAGGAATATTAGGAAACTGAAGTAACTTTAGTTGAATCATCCGAGAAAAAATAATGAAACATCAACATTGAATATATGCGTTTTGTGCATAGATGTCAGGGTTGGTTTTTCTCTCGTTGAGTTCGCTGAACGCAATCGATGCATTGTTGGATGCCAAGCAATAAAAAGTGCAGCTATATAAATATAGCTGCACAAAAGATTACCCTTCAAATATTACAGTCAGTAAACGCTATGGGCGTTCAAATACCGTTGCAATACCTTGGCCTAAACCAATACACATAGTCGCCAAGCCGTATTTCACGTCTTGTGCTTCCATCAGGTTGATTAGCGTCGTCGAGATACGAGAACCAGAACAGCCTAGTGGGTGACCCAGAGCAATCGCACCGCCGTTAAGGTTTACTTTCTCGTCAACAACATCCAGTAGACCTAAGTCTTTAGCACAAGGTAGAGATTGAGCAGCAAACGCTTCGTTTAACTCAATCACACCCATGTCTTCAATGGTTAGTCCTGCACGTTTAAGTGCTTTTTGGGTTGCTGGTACTGGGCCGTAACCCATGATTGAAGGATCGCAGCCAGCGATAGCCATAGACTTCACGCGAGCGCGAATCTTAAGGCCAAGTGCGTTAGCTTTTTCTTCGCTCATGATAAGCATTGCAGAAGCACCATCAGACAGAGCTGATGAAGTACCTGCTGTTACTGTGCCGTTTGCTGGGTCAAATACCGGACGCAGCTGGGATAAGCCTTCAACTGTTGTCTCTGGGCGAATGACTTCGTCGTAATCCAGAGTGAACAGAGAACCGTCTGCAGCGTGAGCTTCGGTTGGCAGGATTTCATTTTTGAAACGACCTTCAACCGTAGCTGCTTGAGCGCGAGCATGTGAGCGTGCTGCGAATGCATCTTGGTCTTCACGGCTAATACCGTGCATTTTGCCTAACATCTCAGCGGTTAGCCCCATCATGCCGGCCGCTTTTGCTACGTGTTTTGACATGCCTGGGTGAAAATCAACACCATGGTTCATTGGTACGTGGCCCATGTGCTCCACACCACCAATCAGGCAGATTTCAGCATCACCAACCATGATAGAGCGAGTTGCATCATGCAAAGCTTGCATAGATGAACCACATAAACGGTTGACTGTTACAGCACCAATCTCAATCGGTAGACCAGCAAGCAAGGCAGCGTTACGTGCAACGTTGAAGCCTTGCTCTAGTGTTTGTTGTACACAACCCCAGTAAATATCTTCAATTTCGACAGGGTTTACTTCTGGGTTGCGCTCTAAAATGCCTTTCATCAAATGTGCAGACAGATCTTCAGCACGAGTGTGACGGAAAGCTCCACCTTTGGAACGTCCCATTGGGGTGCGAAGGCAATCAACAACAACTACATTTTTCATTTTGCTATTCCTTTTCCAAATGTGGGTTACAGAGAACTGGCTTGTTGGCTGTCGTAAAAGCTTTCGCCCTTCGCTGCCATATCAAGCAATAGCTGAGGAACTTGGTACATTGCACCTAAGTCTTGGTAGCCTTTCGCCATTTCAACGAAGTTACCAATGCCCACACTGTCTAAGTAGCGGAATACGCCGCCTCTAAATGGAGGGAAGCCTAAACCGTAAACCAGTGCCATATCCGCTTCTTGCGGTGTCGCGATAATGCCTTCTTCTAGACAAAGCACCACTTCGTTGATCATTGGAATCATCACGCGCTGGATAATTGTTTGGTCATCAAAATCTTGTGGTGCTTGACATACGTCAGCCAAGATAGGAAGAATGTCTTCAGAGAAGGTCTTCTTCGGACGACCACGCTTGTCTACGCTGTATGTGTAGAAACCGCTGCCGTTCTTCTGGCCGTATTTTTCAGCGACATAAAGCGCGTCGATCGCATCACGACCTTCTTTGCCCATACGCTCTGGGAAACCTTGCGCCATTACGGCTTGTGCGTGGTGTGCTGTATCTAGGCCCACAACGTCTAGCAAGTATGCTGGGCCCATTGGCCAGCCGAACTTACGTTCCATCACTTTATCGATCTTGGTGAAGTCAGCGCCGTCACGTAGCAACATGCTGAAACCGCCAAAGTAAGGGAAAAGTACACGGTTAACGAAGAAGCCTGGGCAGTCGTTAACAACGATAGGGGATTTACCCATCTTCGCTGCGTAAGCAACCACGCGATTGATTGTTTCTTCTGAAGTATGCTCGCCACGGATGATCTCAACCAAAGGCATGCGGTGTACTGGGTTAAAGAAGTGCATGCCACAGAAGTTTTCTGGGCGTTTTAGAGATTTCGCTAACAGGTTGATCGGAATTGTAGAGGTGTTTGATGTTAGAACCGTGTCTTCACCAACCAAACCTTCCACTTCGCTCAGTACTGCTGCTTTTACTTTCGGGTTTTCTACTACTGCTTCAACAATCACATCCGACTGTTCTACACCCGCGTAATGCAGGCTTGGAGTAATAGAAGACAGAATACCTGCCATCTTGAATCCATCTAAGCGACCGCGTGATAAGCGTTTATTCAACAGCTTAGATGCTTCGTTCATACCTAGATCAAGCGATGCTTGTGCGATGTCTTTCATCATCACTGGCACGCCTTTTAGAGCTGATTGGTAAGCAATACCGCCGCCCATGATACCTGCACCAAGTACGGCTGCACGCTCAGTTGCTTTGTTTGCTGACTTACCCGCTTGTTTCGCTAAGCCTTTGATGTACTGGTCATTCAGGAATAAGCCAACTAATGCTTTTGCTTCTTCCGATTTCGCTAGCTTAACGAAGTGCTTACGTTCGATGTCGAGTGCTGCATCGCGATTGCTGCGTGCTGCTTCTTCAATCGCAATCACAGAAGTAATCGGAGCTGGGTAGTGAGGCCCTGCTTTTTGAGCAACTAAGCCCTTCGCCATGGTAAAGCTCATCATCGCTTCGAGTTTGCTTAGTGAAAGCGCTGATGTCTTTTGTTTACGGCGTAGCTGCCAGTCTAATTTTTCATTAGCAGCCAGAGAAACGGTATTGATTGCCGATTCTAGTAACTGGTCTGTTTCAACAATCGCATCTAACAAGCCAACTTTAAGCGCTTCATCTGCACGGCATGCTTTGCCTTGCGTGATAATTTCCATTGCGCTGTCAGCACCGATAACACGAGGTAGGCGTACACAACCACCAAAACCAGGCATGATGCCAAGTTTGGTTTCAGGTAGGCCAATGCTGGTGGTCTTGTCACCGATACGGAAATCGGTAGCGAGTACACATTCACAGCCGCCGCCAAGGGCATGGCCACGCATCATTGAAAGAGTTGGGACAGGAAGGTCTTCGAGCTTGCTGAAGATTGAATTAGCGAATCTTAACCATTCATCAAGTTCTGCTTCTGGCTTAGCAAATAGGCCAAGAAATTCAGTGATGTCTGCGCCTACAATGAACGCGTCTTTGTTTGAAGTTAAGATTAAACCACGTAATCCTGCGTGAGCATTAAGAGCATCTAACGCTTTATCTAGTGATTCTAAAGTAGCAAGGTCGAGTTTGTTTACAGAGGCTGGTGCACAGAAGCTTAATTCCGCAATACCATCTTGTAATTCCTTTACCTGTAGGGTGTTAGCTTGGTAAATCATTGTCTATCTCCATGACATACAATCCACGATTGTTTGAGAGAATCTTGTTATCTTTCTATTATTGTAGAATACCTGGTAAGACCAGTTATCTTAGTCTGTACCTCTGCTTGATTAATTTCAATACATTTTTTAAACAATTGTTTAACATTGTGCGATAGCACAGATCCTCTAACCCTTATTATTCACGCGTGATACACTTCGTCGCTCTTATTAACTAAGTTAACGATATGAATGAACAGCCTTATTTAATACCTTCTGCGTCGGCTCTGTTTGAAGAAGAGATAAAAAAGAGCGTCTTTATTACGCATCTTGCTCATACTCCAAGTGTTGAAGCTGCAAAACAGTTCGTAGAACAGGTGAAAAAAGAGCATTCTTCAGCACGACATAACTGTTGGGGTTTTGTTGCTGGTCGACCTGAAGACTCAATGCTTTGGGGTTTCAGTGATGATGGTGAACCCTCGGGTACAGCGGGTAAGCCTATCTTGGCGCAACTATCGGGCTCTGGTGTCGGTGAATTAACGGCTGTTGTGACGCGCTACTCTGGCGGAATTAAGCTTGGAACCGGCGGTTTGGTTAAGGCTTACGGCGGTGGCGTACAACAAGCTCTCAAGCTGCTTCAAACTATCGAGAAAAAAATAACCACAAAATTACGGCTAGAGTTAGACTATGGCTTTGTGCCGATCGCACAATCCATCATGGCTCAGCATCAGGCTGTTGAGATCCAAGCGGATTATGGTGTTCAAGTTGAGCTTATTATTGAAATAGAGCTCCTTCAGGTAGATTCGTTTACCCAAACCATGATCAATAAAAGCGGTGCTAAGGCACTGGTAACGAAAGTCAAAGACAACTAGGAAGTGTGAAGCATTTCGCTTCGTTCAATAGCTCATGCAATTTCGCTCAATTATTCGAATCGTCGGATTATTATTAGCACTTTTTAGTGTATCAATGCTTGCTCCTGCGCTCGTCGCACTGATCTATCGAGATGGTGCGGGTGTGCCATTTGTGACGACCTTCTTCGTTCTCTTATTCTGTGGAGCAACTTGCTGGTTTCCAAACCGACGTTATAAGCATGAATTGAAAGCGCGTGATGGCTTTTTGATTGTTGTTCTGTTTTGGACGGTAATCGGTAGTGCGGGTGCGCTGCCGTTTTTGATCGCCGATAACCCCAATGTGTCGGTAACCGATGCTTTCTTCGAATCCTTCTCTGCATTAACTACGACAGGTGCGACCGTAATTGTCGGCCTCGATGATCTGCCTAAGGCGATTCTTTTTTATCGTCAGTTCCTACAATGGTTTGGTGGTATGGGTATCATCGTATTAGCGGTAGCTATCCTCCCTGTTCTGGGTATCGGTGGTATGCAGTTATATCGTGCTGAAATCCCGGGTCCAGTAAAAGATAGCAAGATGACTCCGCGTATTGCTGAAACGGCAAAAGCGCTTTGGTACATCTACCTGAGCTTAACCATTGCTTGTGCAGTGGCGTTTTGGCTTGCTGGGATGAGCTTCTTTGATGCCATCAGTCATAGCTTCTCTACTATTGCGATTGGTGGCTTCTCGACTCACGATGCGAGCATGGGGTATTTCAATAGCCCTGCGATCAACATGATTACAGTTGTGTTCCTTCTTATATCCGCATGTAACTATTCGCTTCACTTTGCTGCATTTGCTTCAGGTGGTGTGCATCCTAAGTATTATTGGAAAGATCCTGAGTTCCGCGCCTTTATCTTTATTCAGGCAGTACTGTTCTTGGTTTGTTTCTTATTACTGCTCAATCATCACTCTTATGATTCGTACTACGATGCTTTCGACCAAGCCTTGTTCCAAACCGTGTCTATCTCTACGACCGCGGGTTTTACAACGACGGGTTTCTCAGAGTGGCCATTGTTCTTACCCGTACTGCTTTTGTTCTCTTCTTTTATAGGGGGATGTGCAGGTTCTACGGGTGGTGGTATGAAAGTGATTCGAATCTTACTACTTACTCTGCAAGGTGCTCGTGAAATGAAGCGTCTTGTTCACCCACGGGCTGTCTATACCATCAAGGTTGGCGGTTCTGCACTACCACAACGTGTTGTAGATGCGGTCTGGGGCTTCTTCTCTGCATACGCATTAGTGTTTGTGGTTTGTATGCTGGCTCTTATTGCAACTGGTATGGACGAGTTGAGTGCTTTCTCTGCGGTAGCGGCGACATTAAATAACCTTGGCCCGGGCCTTGGTGAAGTCGCGGTGCACTTTGGCGATGTGAACGACAAAGCAAAATGGGTACTTATCGTATCTATGCTGTTTGGCCGATTAGAAATCTTCACCTTATTAATCTTATTGACCCCTACGTTTTGGCGTAGCTAAGGACAACATTGTGGCAAAAGTTCTATTTTTGTATTCAAGCCGTGAAGGGCAGACCAAGAAAATCTTGAACTATATAAAAGAAGAAATGAGTGAGTTCGAATGTGAGCTTCAAGATCTGCACACTATTGGCAAGGTGGACTTTGCTCAGTACGACAGAGTGTTGATTGGCGCATCGATTCGTTATGGCCACCTTAATAAGAAGCTATATCAATTTATTGATGCCAACCTTACTCAGTTGCAATCAAGCAAGGTTGCGTTCTTCTGTGTTAACTTAACGGCGCGTAAAGAAGACCAAGGCAAAGATACACCAGAAGGCAGTGCGTATATTAAGAAGTTCCTTACCAAGTCTCCATGGCAGCCGACTTTAATCGGTGTATTTGCAGGTGCCCTCTATTACCCACGTTATAACTGGTTCGATAGAACCATGATCCGCTTTATTATGAATATGACAGGTGGTGAAACGGATACAACGAAGGAAGTTGAGTACACAAACTGGGAAAAAGTCTCTTTGTTCACTGAAAAACTGAAGAATATGTAAGATAAAAGCCTGCTTTTGAGGCGTTTTGAGTTCTTTTTAATCGAACGAATAAAAAAACGAAAAAAACTTAAAAAAGGGCTTGCCAGTGTGATCGAAATCTCTATAATGCCACCTCGCTGACACGGGATGGCTTCTTAGGAAACCAAAACGAATCAGCAGGTCAAATTAGCCAAGCTAAGCGCTTGAAAAAAGTTTTGAAAATAGTGGTTGACACTAAAACTTAAATCGCTAAAATGGCCGTCCGATTTGAGCGAAGCTCAAAAAGGAAAAGCTCTTTAAC
>NZ_JBFRTN010000038.1:0-1607 GCF_041474095.1 Vibrio sp. 10N.222.54.A3 | reverse complement strand
TTTCTAAACCTAATCAATCTGTGTGGGTACTCATCGTGTATATCTTCGTATAAGGAGGTGATCCAGCCCCAGGTTCCCCTAGGGCTACCTTGTTACGACTTCACCCCAGTCATGAACCACAAAGTGGTGAGCGTCCTCCCCGAAAGGTTAAACTACCCACTTCTTTTGCAGCCCACTCCCATGGTGTGACGGGCGGTGTGTACAAGGCCCGGGAACGTATTCACCGTGACATTCTGATTCACGATTACTAGCGATTCCGACTTCATGGAGTCGAGTTGCAGACTCCAATCCGGACTACGACGCACTTTTTGGGATTCGCTCACTATCGCTAGCTTGCTGCCCTCTGTATGCGCCATTGTAGCACGTGTGTAGCCCTACTCGTAAGGGCCATGATGACTTGACGTCGTCCCCACCTTCCTCCGGTTTATCACCGGCAGTCTCCCTGGAGTTCCCGACATTACTCGCTGGCAAACAAGGATAAGGGTTGCGCTCGTTGCGGGACTTAACCCAACATTTCACAACACGAGCTGACGACAGCCATGCAGCACCTGTCTCAGAGTTCCCGAAGGCACACCTGCGTCTCCGCTGGCTTCTCTGGATGTCAAGAGTAGGTAAGGTTCTTCGCGTTGCATCGAATTAAACCACATGCTCCACCGCTTGTGCGGGCCCCCGTCAATTCATTTGAGTTTTAATCTTGCGACCGTACTCCCCAGGCGGTCTACTTAACGCGTTAGCTCCGAAAGCCACGGCTCAAGGCCACAACCTCCAAGTAGACATCGTTTACGGCGTGGACTACCAGGGTATCTAATCCTGTTTGCTCCCCACGCTTTCGCATCTGAGTGTCAGTATCTGTCCAGGGGGCCGCCTTCGCCACTGGTATTCCTTCAGATCTCTACGCATTTCACCGCTACACCTGAAATTCTACCCCCCTCTACAGTACTCTAGTTCACCAGTTTCAAATGCAGTTCCGAGGTTGAGCCCCGGGCTTTCACATCTGACTTAATGAACCACCTGCATGCGCTTTACGCCCAGTAATTCCGATTAACGCTCGCACCCTCCGTATTACCGCGGCTGCTGGCACGGAGTTAGCCGGTGCTTCTTCTGTTGCTAACGTCAAGAGATAGCGCTATTAACACTACCCCCTTCCTCACAACTGAAAGTACTTTACAACCCGAAGGCCTTCTTCATACACGCGGCATGGCTGCATCAGGCTTTCGCCCATTGTGCAATATTCCCCACTGCTGCCTCCCGTAGGAGTCTGGACCGTGTCTCAGTTCCAGTGTGGCTGATCATCCTCTCAGACCAGCTAGGGATCGTCGCCTTGGTGAGCCATTACCTCACCAACTAGCTAATCCCACCTAGGCATATCTTGACGCGAGAGGCCCGAAGGTCCCCCTCTTTGGCCCGTAGGCATTATGCGGTATTAGCCATCGTTTCCAATGGTTATCCCCCACATCAAGGCAATTTCCTAGGCATTACTCACCCGTCCGCCGCTCGACGCCCATTAACGCACCCGAAGGATTGTTAGTGTCGTTTCCGCTCGACTTGCATGTGTTAGGCCTGCCGCCAGCGTTCAATCTGAGCCATGATCAAACTCTTCAATTTAA